>CP058647.1:3080000-3325829 GCA_014323545.1 Hyphobacterium sp. CCMP332 | reverse complement strand
TGGTATCATCAAATGTAACCGGCAGGTCAATTTGAGTTTGAGCATTACTCCATAATGAAGTAAGTCCCATCAGAAAAATTAATAGTAAGTTTTGTTTCATGTGTATTGGATAAATAATTTAATCGTATAGAATCCGAAGGTAGCCCGAAAGATTCGGTGTAGATCATCTTTCTGCCATTTGATGTATATTTGATGTATTAATTCATTACAATAAATAGTGATTTGAAATGATTGAGCAATTATTTAAATTTTTTTGTAATTGCAATGTGAAATTGATTGTATAAGAATAGGTCTCTGAATAATTCAAATATTATGGCCATTTCAAGGTAAAAATTTTAAGAAAAGTTAATTTGGCCCAATGATTGTAACCCACTAGAAAATTGTATACTATGAAAAATTTGTACCAGCTATTTGCATTTTCCTTAATTGTAATCATCACATTTTCTTCCTGCTCAAAAATGAGATATGTCAATATGCAGTCGATGCGCCCTGCAGCTTTTGAAGTACCGAGTCATATTCAAAGCATTGTAATTGTTGACAGGACCGAATTTGAAAAAGAAGGCATTAATATTTTAGAGGGTGTATTGACCGGTGAATTGCCTGGCCAGGATAAGGCTGCATTACAGGAAGGTATTTATGCTATGCAAAGTACTTTTTCGCGCTCACCCAGATTCCAAATAAAGGTGGCTACACAAAGATTAAAAGGAAATTCTATCACGGCAGCATTTCCGAAGCCTATCCCCTGGAGATCAATTAGGGAGTTAAACAGACAATATGAAACTGATGCCGTTTTGGCCATAGAAATTTTTGATACCGATTTTGTAGTTACCAGAGGCGACAGAATGGTAAAGAAAAAAGTAAAAGAAGGAGAAAACACGGTAGAAAAAGAGGTCAAGGAATATTATGCTGAAGGCATTGAAAGCGTAAAGATTGGATTTCGTTTGTATGATCCAAAAAACAATCAAATCATTGACCAGGCACCTTATACCAGAACAAATACCTGGGAAGCCACAGGTTCGAATATAAATGATGCAGTGGCCAACCTCATATCAAAAAATGAAGCAGCAAAATATGTAACCAAATTAGCGGCAAACGCTTATGTGAATAAAATCACACCGATGCCTATTACAATTCGTAGACAATTTTATTCGAAAAGTAAAAAAGTAAATGCGATTCCGGCCGGATCAAGAATGGCGGACGTCAATCGCTGGGAGGATGCAGCGCGCACATGGAGCAATGCCATTACCATTGCACCATCCAAAGAAGCGGGATATCTGGCTTATAATACAGCTGTTGCTTATGAGGTCCTCGGAGATTATGATCTTGCCATCCAATGGGCTCAGGATGCATGGGTGAAATATGGTAATAAAAAAGCCAGGGATTATGTGAATAGCTTAAATTACAGAATTTCCCAGGAAGACAGGGTTGACCGGCAACTCAATAAATAATTTAAAACTTGTACAATAGGGGCAGTAATAAAGAAGCGATGACCCAAAAGATAAGACTTAGCCAAATACCGGTTTTAAAGAAGTCCTTGAATTTATATTGACCTGCACTATAAACCATGGTATTGGTTTGATAACCAATGGGCGTCATAAAACTGGCGGAAGCTGCGAGTGTTATGGCCATAAGGAATGGTACAGGATTTAAACCCATTGAATGTGCTGTTGCTATTGCAATTGGCGCCATCAGAGCAGCGGTGGCATTATTCGACATCAGTTCAGTTAAAATTGCAGTAATTAAATACAAACCACTGAGTACGACCGCAGGTCCATATGGACCTAGATTGGAAATCAATCCGTTCGCTATAAGATCATCCAAACCGGTTTTATTCATGGCAGTACCCAAACTGAGTGCTCCTGCTAATAGAAATACTATTTTCCAGTTAATGGCTCTATAGGCCTCTTTCATGTTGAGGGATTTTATCAAAACAAGAATAATAACCGCGCCTATCGCACCAACCATAATGTCCACTACTCCTAAAGCTGCTAATAATACCATTGCCAGTATCAGAAATAGCGCTGCATAAAAACGTTTCTTATTAAAGTCGACAATTTTATCTTCTGAAAGCAATACAAAAGGGCTTTCATTCTCTCTTTCTTGTCTTTTCAATTCCTTGATATAATGCGATTTGACTTCTGCTAAAATGACATCTCCTGCTTTTAAAGGCATTTCATAAAGCTTTTCATGCACTATCTCTTCCCTGTGTCGAATTGCCAATGGCGCTGATCGGTATCTTCTTCGAAAGTCGACATCTTTTAATGTTTTTCCTTCAAACATGGAATTGGAGGTAATTACCATTTCGACCAATGTGGAATTCCTATCCTGAAGGTCATAATCGCCGATTTTTAAATCCGTATTCCCCAAAACCCTCGCTTTGTCTTTCAGGCTTTTTATTTTATCGACATCGCATCTTACTTTTAAGATATCACCTGGTCTTAATACAAAATCACCAGGAGGCAGTGTGAAATTCGAACCATTTCTAACCACCTCAATTATATCCATATTTAAAACTCTTACAATGGAAGAATCCATAATCCTTTTTCCACTTTCTTCGGACATTTTTTCTATGGATATTTCAGTGATATAGTCACCCATATTAAACTTGGCCTTTAAGTCGTTTTGCTGATCTCGAACCGGTAAAAGCCTAATTCCCAGATAGGACATATAGATCAGGCCAACTACAAGGAGAATTATTCCAATAGGAGTAATTTGAAACATAGTTATGGCTTCCAGACCTTCTTTTTCTGCAATTCCACTAACAAGGAGATTAGTTGAAGTACCAATCAGTGTACATGTTCCTCCAAAAATTGAGGCAAATGATAAGGGAATCAGCATTTTGGACGGACTTACACCTGAGCTATGTGCAATCTGTATTATCACCGGAATAAAAACCGCTACTACTGGGGTATTATTTACAAAGGCAGAAATCACTGCAATCAGCAACATCATTAGAAATATTCCACCCGTAAAGTTCTGTCTAAAGGAATTTGACAATCGCTGCGCAACTATCTGTAATGCTCCTGTCTTTAGAATGGCCTCACTCAAAATGAACATAAATGCCACCGTTATTGTGGCCTTATTGCTAAATCCTGCTATTCCTTCTTCGGGTGTTAATACACCGCTAACAATCAGAACTAACATGATTAAAATGGCAACCAGATCAATACTCAAAAGCTCGGTGGCAAATAATATTACCGCTCCAAGAATTACCAGTATTGTGATCAGTATATCAAATTCCAATTCCTGTCTTTAAAAATGAAGCGCAAAACTATAATTTTTAGCGCGAATGATAAATCCAAATTGTCCAAACTAAATTTTTACCCCAATTACAAGCACATCATCTGTTTGAGGGTTTTCACCTTTCCATTCTTTAAATATTTCATCCAGGTCATTTTCTTGCACTTTTATGCCTTTTTTGCATGTTTCCATTAAAGTATTGCGAAATCTTTTTGTCATGTATTTTTTGCCATTAGTACCTCCAAATTGATCCTGAAAACCATCGGAAAAAAGATAATAGTGATTGTTTTCAGTATGTTCAATAAGGTGTAAGTCAAACTCTTTCTCCACTTCTTCAGTGCCAAAACCTCCAATTGCATACTTTGAACCTTTTATTTGCTCGATATCTTCACCATTGATAATGACAAGAGGATTTTTAGCAGCTGAAAAATATATTTTATGATCCATAAAGGTCAATATCGAAATATCCATTCCGTCATTTACATTACCAAACTCGTCTTTGTGCTTTTTCAGGAATCCCAAAAGTGTATTGTCCAGCTCTTTAAGAATTTGATCTGGTAAATAAATGCCTTTGTGTTCAACAAGGTCGGTAAGAATGGAATTTCCAAGTACGGTCATCAAAGCAGCTGGCACTCCATGCCCGGTACAATCCCCAGCCATTAAAATTCTAATATCTCTTTCCGGATGTTTGTAAAGCCAGTAAAAGTCACCGCTGACAATATCCTTGGGTTCAAATAATATAAAACCCCCATCAAACCAGGACTTAATCCTTTTTTGATCGCCAAGCAAAGCCTCCTGAATTCTTTTGGCATATAGAAGACTGTCTATGAGCTGATCATTTTTCTTTTGAATTATACTTTTCTGAGCCGAAAGTAAGTCTTTACTTTTCTCAAGAGCCAGACGGGCAATAATTTCCTTTTTGGTCAGTCTGTATCTTGAATAGATTAAAACTATCATAAAAAATTCAACAACTAATTTTAAGAGTCCGCCGCCCACCCAAAATACATCGGCATCGACATTTGGGTTAAGATTGAAAAATAGGTAAGTCATTACTACTGATGCTGCAACTACACCAATGCTAAATTGGAGCGGCCAAAGAATGAACATTCCACCTCCTATGAAAAGGGCAATGTAATTTAAGCTATGCCCCATAATGCTGGACTCATCTATAAGCATAAATGTATAGGCATTCTGAAAAGAAATTAACATGAAGGGAACCAATACAAGCCAATAGGATTGAAAATTGTATTTCTTGTAGAAGAAATAAGTAATAATCGTTAAGAAGGATACACTTAGCCGAATACTCAAGAGCTCAGTAAAATGACCGGGGATATTTAAATAGTCCGTAAAGGCGAAAATCGGATCAAAAATGATGGCGATCCAGGCACCGATGATATGATACCTTTTTGCGGTATTATCGAGCTCTTCCTGCCACTGACTTTTTTCGATTTCAATCGCAGTTTTTAATCCCTCTTCACTATCGGGTATTTTCATATAATTAAATATAGCATTTGTATTCAAAAGCTAATCTACAACTCTCACCTTTCGGCTTAGAACTCCTTTCCCATTGCACTCTTTGCATTTGTATTCCAATTTTCCATCGCCGGAACATTTATTGCATTGGACATAGCCCGTTTCATTACAATTAGTGCAGGGAATATAACGTCGTCCAAAACTAGTTCTTTGAATTTCGACTTTTTCACCTAAACAAACTTTACAAACCTCCTCTCCATTGCCGTGACAGCGATTGCAGGGACCAATTAACAATCCATCTCCTGAGCAAACATGACATTCATGAAGTTCAATTTTAAAGCCATCCTCATCACATTCGGCACAGGCCTCAATCAATTTCTGTTTTTGTGCTAATAGTGTAAGAAGGGCTAGAGTAGTATCGGTGTAAGTAGCATTGCTATCGGTCAACTCCAGGTATTTATTGAGGAAATTTTGGCTAAGGCTGTAGTTTTTTAATTGATACAAAGTATTTCCATAGTAATAGCAGAGCTCATCAGGAACAAAGGTTCTGAGATTTAAAGCCTTTCTAAAAGTCACATCGGCAGCTTTATAAGCACCGATTTCAAACTGGCGTTTTCCAAGCCTCATGAATTGTTCAATCGCTGAAGAATCCTGCGACTGAGAAAAGACAATACTCGAAAACATCAATACAATGACAAAAGCTGAAAAAAGTAGTTTAAAATGGCCCAGTTTTATGAAATTAATTGTTCGAAATTAAATCTATAAGCAAAAAGCAACATAATTTGGTTCTAATAACGATAATTATGTATAAAAATTTGTCGAAATATACGATTCTTCTGGGCTCAAAATCACCGAGAAGAGCTGCATTGTTAAAACAATCCAATCTATTATTTCGAAAAGTATTTATTGACATCGAGGAAAGTTTTCCGAAACAACTGCAACCCTCATTTGCCGCCATGTACATTGCAGAAAGAAAAAGCATGCATTTTCGAGAATTTATCGAGGATGAAGAGATTCTTTTAACCTCGGATACCGTAGTTGTAATTAAAAATAAGATTCTGGCAAAACCAAAAGATAAACAAGAAGCCAAATCTATGCTTAAACTCTTATCGGGCGATACCCATGAAGTCATCACAGCCGTTTGTATGCGCAATGAAAATAAAAAAAAAGTCTTTTATGATAGTTCGAAGGTTTATTTCGAAAACCTGGACGATGAAGCAATAGATTATTATATAGAGAATTTTAAACCTTTTGATAAAGCCGGAGCCTATGGAATTCAGGAATGGATTGGTTTAACACATATTAAAAGAATTGAAGGCTCTTATTTTAATATTGTCGGATTGCCTTGTCACCTGATCGTGGAGGCCATAAAAAACTGGTAACTATTTAAGCACTCCCTTTAAAATCTCAAATTCAATCATCGGAGAAACCCGGTCGTATAAAATATGATAGACACCATTGATAATAGGCAGATCTACCTGGTATTTTTTGTTTACCTCGTGAATACTTTTTACGGCATAATAACCTTCGGCAACCATACTCATTTCCACCATGGCCGAACGCACCGAATAGCCTCTGCCAACCATATTACCCAACATTCTGTTACGGGAAAATTGAGAATAAGCGGTTACCAAAATATCTCCCAAATAGGCGCTGGAATCTAAAAATCTGTCTCGGGGATCAATGGCATGAAGAAAGCGATGAATTTCCTGAACCGCATTTGAAACCAATACGGCCTGAAAATTATCTCCAAAATTTTGTCCATTTGCGATTCCGCAAGCCAGTGCTATGATATTTTTCATGACCGCACTGTATTCAACACCTTTAATATCACCCAAAATATGAGTTGAAACATATCTGCAATTCATAAGCTGGGCAAAGGAATCAGCTATTTTCTCATCCGGACCCGCAATTGTCAGATAAGACATCTTTTCAAGGGCCACTTCTTCGGCATGACAAGGTCCGGCAATAACAAGTTGATTATCAATTGGAACTCCAAACTCTTTTTCAATAAATTCAGAAACCAATAGATTCTCATCGGGGATCATACCTTTAATTGCCGAAATAACCACCTTATCTTTAAGGGAATTAGGATCTAATTGTATTAAGGCATCTTTTATAAATGCAGATGGCACCGCCAGAACCACAAATTTTGCATTGTCTACAACCTTTGCGATTTTCGAACTGACTTTAACTTTGCGATTGTTGATCTTTACATCGCTGAGATGGTTGGGGTTAATTCTGAGTTTCTTAACTAGCTTGACGGTATCCTTTGACCTGAACCACCACTTAATTCGAATGCTTTTGTTTTCAGATAGAATTTTAACAATTGCCGTAGCCCAGCTGCCGCTGCCTATAACTGCTACTTCCGTAATATTTTGTTTATCAAGACCCAAACTTCTAGTCTGCCCTCCCCGCTCTTTTACTCCTTTTACTTTCTTTATCCATCATTTTTACTTCATCGCCATCTTTAAGGCGTTTGGTAACCGCCAAATAAGGGCCTTTTACAATTTTCTGGCCCGGACTCAAACCTTCTTTAATTTGTATATAATCAAAATCACTTATACCGGTTTTTACTTCTAGCAATTTCACTTTTTGACTTTCTTCTTCAAATAAAAAGACTATCTCTCTGATTTCTTCATCATCAATTTTTTCATCTTTTTCATCTTTTGATTCTTCCTTATCATCATCCGCTTTATCCTTATTTTGAATTTCTTCTGAAGTTCTTGTGGTCACCGCTGCAAGGGGTACTGAAATGATGTCTTTTTGTCTATCTGTAATTATATCAACGGAAGCCGTCATTCCCGGCTTAAAGGGGTATTTTAAATTATCTGATATCAAGTGGGAATAACTTTCATTGACAATTCTAATTTTAACTTCAAATTCCGTGATTGATTCTGAGGTGATTGAGGATTCATTGGGTGAATTGGCAATGGCCGTAACAATACCTAAAAATTTTTCATTTTCCGAAGAATAAGAATCCACTTCTATCTCTGCCGTGTCGCCAATTGAAACCCGGATAATATCGTTTTCGTTAACATCCACCTGCACTTCCATATTATTTAAATTGGCAAGGCGAAGCATTTCTGTTCCCTGCATTTGTGAAGTACCAACTACCCTCTCGCCTTGTTCTATCGACAGTTTTGAAATTATTCCACTTTCCGGTGCAAATATTTTGGTAAAACTCAAATTATCTTCTGCCACTCTCACCGCAGCCAATGCATTTTGCAAACTGAATTCAGCAGCTCTGACGTTTTGCTTTTGGCCCTCCAGTTCCTGTTCGGCTACCTTATAATCCGTTTCTGATTGCTCAAAGTCAAGGTCTGAAATGACATTGTCTTCATGTAGTTTTTTATTCCTTTTAAAATTAAATTCCGACTGTTGAAAACGCGCTTTTGCTCTTGCTAAATTGGCTTTCATCTGGGAAAGGTTGGCCCTCGCATTATTGGCATTTGCTTTGGCTTGATCCAATTGGTTGAGATAGATATCCTGTCTAATCCTTATCAAAAGATCGCCTTTTTTGACCGAATCCCCTTCCTGTACATTTAACTCGATTATTTCTCCGGAAACATCCGGACTGATCTTCAACTCAATTTCAGGTTGTACTTTTCCAGAAGCATTCACTTTTTCGATAATTTCCCTTTTTTCTACTTCTGCAAGCTCTACTTCGATTGCATTGCCTTTTCCAATCCAGCCTTGTTTCTTACCAACTATTGATATTATAATGAGAAAGACTACAACGACAGAAAGAATTATTATCAGTCGTTTGGAGCGATTATTTTTTGCCATATATAACTCTCTTAATAGAGATCTTTGCCTTGATAAAAATCTAAAACTTTGAGACTAAAGATATAATCATATTTGGCTCGCACCAAATCCGTTTCCGCGGCATTTAAATTATTCAATGCTACCTGATAATCTGTTGAGTTCACAACGCCGAGGTTGTATCTCTGTTCGGTGACTCTGAATGCTTCCTTTAAGGCATCCACCTGTTTTTGGCGTGCCTGGAATGTTTTGGAGGATGCAACCGCATTATTATAAGCCTGCTCTATATCATTCCTCACGCGGTTCTCGGTTGATTTCTTTGTGATCTGGGCTCTTTCATAGGCTATTTTAGATCTTTGTACATTAATTCTGGTCTGCATATTATTAAATATGGGAATGCTCAGATTCACAGAAAGATTTTGACTGATATTATCACTTAATTGTTCAGTTATAGGATAACTACTTTCAAAACTTCCTCCTGTCTGGCTGGATGTTGCATCCGTGGTCAGCGTACTGAATGGGCTTTCATAAACTGCAACGCCCTGGCTCCCATCAGATTCTCTTAAATAGCCTAATTGTGTATTGGGTATTATTACTGAGCTCCCGTCTGAAATAAACCGCTCTCTATCGGCTGCGCTGGAATAATTACTTCGAAGACCTGCATTTAATGACAAACTTGGATAATATCCTCCTCTGGCTTCTTTTTGTTGATATTCAGCACTTTGAGCTCTGTATTCCGCTGCTTTAATATCCGGTAAGTTGCCGGTGGCAATATCATAAATTGCCTCAGGAGAATTGTCAAAAATCCCAGAACCCGGGTCTGCAACTTCAGGAATTTCAACGTCAAATGGCTCAGATGCCGGTATTAAAAGCAATTGCTTTAAATTGAGAAGGGACAGGGATAAGGCATTTTCCGCATTAATCACATTTAATTCCGCTGTGGCTACTTGTGATTCAAGGTCGAGCTTATTTGAAATCGGTAAAGATCCGGCATTGACCAATTTTTCCGTTCTGTTCAATTGCTCTTTGGCTATTTCTAATTGAAACTGATTATTTTGAAGCAATTCTTTGTTTAATACAACGGTCAAAAAACTATTGGAGACAAATAGTGCAATATTATTTTTAGCCGTTTGCAATTCAAATTCGGAAGCAAAAACATCCAGTTTACTTCTGGATATTGCATTTCTTACTTGCATACCATTCCATAAAAGTAAATTTGCATTGGCGTTGACACCTATGGAATTTATTCTTTCCGTTCTGAAATCATTGGTGGTTGGGTCAATTGAACGACCCCAGTTAAAACCATAACCCGCTCCTGCATTAACAGATGGCGCCTGATTCCAGTTATTCTGATCTAGAGTATATCCGGCACTTTCAAGATTAAGTCTTGAACTTTGTACATCCAGATTTTCATTCTGGGCTTTTTCAATGCATTCCTGCAAAGTCCATTTTTTGGCTTCAACAGCTTGTGCATTAACAAATTGTGCTAATAACGAACTTATAAGTAACAATACAATACTTTTCATAACTACATGTCGATGTTTGGTATATAAATGACCTCTTTTATCCAGTATAAATTTTTTAAATATTCAATTGTAACCGGGTTTAATCCACCATCCATTTCAATGAAATGACTGGCTCTGTCGTTTTTGCCAATTCTTGAAACAGACATGGTTGCAATATTTACTTCATCGTTGGCAATTACATTTGCAATAAACGCAATGGCTCCCTTTTTATCATCTGCATTCAGGATTAGTGTATGCAGATTTAAGCTGATATTGGCCCTGAAGCCATTTACATATGCAATATTTATTAAACCCCCGCCCAGGCTTTCTCCAACCACTTCAACCTTTTTTTCTTTTGAAGTCAATATCAATTTAACTGTATTGGGATGGTAAATTGAAGCATTCCCAACGGATTTAAATGTATACTTTAAACCCTCTTCTTTAGCAATATCAAGGGCATTTTTTATACGACTATCATCCGTTTTAAAATCCATCAAACCGGCTAAAATAGCTCTGTCGCTTCCATGCCCTTCATATGTTCTGGCAAAAGAATTATAAAAAATGATTTCAGCTGATTCAGGTCTGCTCCCTAAAACGCGTATTGCCGCTCTTGCTATTCTTACTACTCCTGCCGTATGTGAACTTGAAGGTCCTACCATAATTGGTCCAACCATATCAAAAATACTGCTCCTTTCAGCCATAATTTTTTATCCGTGGCATTCAAAATTAATCAAATCACTTTATTTGCTATTACAAACAGATAAATTTAGATTTTACTTCTGCCTCCTTTTATATAAAAGGTTATAATCATTTTTAAAGATGCAATGCTCGTAAATTTCAATGGAAATATCATCAAAGATTCAAATTTAGGTTTGGATCAATTATTTAGGGCAAGCCTCTTTGCCGATGGCCTCTTCGAATCTATCTATTGTGAAAAAAATGTCATTTTCTTTCTTGAGGAGCATTTATCCCGGCTTATAAAGGGAATGGAATGTCTGGGACTGGAGTTTAGTACAAAGATTGTCATTGAGGACTGGAAAAATAATATTAATGGTATTCTAAAGGAAAACAAGTATCCGGATTATACGCGTTTGAGAATTATGGTTTGGAGACAAGGAAAAGGTACCTACAATACTTCCGGTGAATCTTTGGCCAATTATCTTATCTTTTGTGAAACATGCTCTCCTTTTAACATTGTTGAAATAAAGAAAATAGCAATCTCCGAACATATCAAAATCGCCAATTCATGGTATTCAAATTTTAAAACCATTAATGGATTAAACTATGTCGGTGTATCAATAGAAAAAACAAATAAAGGGCTTGATGAATTACTAATAAAAAATGACAAGGGATTTATCCTGGAAGGAAGTTCATCAAATATAATTTGTGTCAGGGAAGATTTAATAATAACACCAAAACGCTATTCCGGTCAGGTTGATGGAATAATGAATGCCTGGTTAATCGCTTATTTAAAGTCAAATGATCTCAGACATGAAGAACAAAACCTTCTTGAAAAAGATATTTCAAGTTCAGATTTAGTTATATTTTGCAATTCATTCATTATCAAGGTTTTAAATAACAATAGTGATGGCAAAATCAAAAATGAACTGACAGGAATATTGGACCTTTTCCCTAGACAGCCACTGCCGCTTTAATATGAGGATGAGGATCGTAATTCAATAATTCAAAGTCCTCAAATTTAAAATCAAAAATAGACTTTACTTCGGGATTGATTCTCATTTGAGGTAGTGGTCTGAATTCTCTGCTCAATTGTAATTCTGCTTGTTCCAAATGGTTGGAGTACAGATGAGCATCACCAAAAGTATGAACAAAATCGCCCGGCTTCAGATCGCAAACCTGTGCCACCATTAGTGTAAGCAAAGCGTAAGAAGCAATATTAAATGGAACTCCAAGAAATACATCTGCACTTCTTTGGTACAACTGACAGGACAACTTTCCTTCTGCCACATAAAATTGAAATATGGTATGACAGGGAGGTAAAGCCATTTCATCTACATGCTCCACATTCCAGGCTGAAACAATATGACGTCGGGAATCGGGTTTGGTTTTGATTTGTTCGATCACCTTGCTTATCTGATCAATTTGCCCGCCTTTGGAAGTTGGCCATGAACGCCATTGGTATCCATAAACCGGTCCTAAATCTCCATTTTCATCTGCCCATTCGTCCCAAATTGAAACCCCATTTTCCTTTAAATAGGAGATATTGGATTCACCTTTTAAAAACCACAGCAATTCATGAATTATGGATCGTAAATGCAATTTTTTAGTTGTAATGCAAGGAAAACCTTCAGAAAGATCGAAACGCATCTGATAGCCAAAGATGCTCAAAGTACCTGTTCCGGTCCTGTCTTCTTTCTTCACTCCCTTATCGAGGATATGTTGCATTAAGTCGTGATATTGCTTCATGAATTACAATTTTTACAAAAATAAAAAAGCCCCAACAATATGCAGGGGCTCATTCTATAAAACAACTAATAATTATTTTTCAGACTCGCTTTTTTCTTTTTTAGGATCTTTTACATCCTTGCAGCAACCATCTTTCATATCTTTTTTAGCACAATCTTTTGATTTGGCTTTTTTCTTATCTTTTTTCTTTGCTTTGACATCATCACCGCCTTCATTTTCTATTTTGACAAAATTACTTTCGAATGCCATTGCCGGAGCAATTTGGACAGAAAGGAATGCGGAAAGGAATACCAGTGCTATTAATTTTTTCATAGGTGTTGATTTTAACCAAATTTAGAAATACGCCTGAATAAATCAAAACGTAAATAAATTGAAAAGGTTAATTTACTGATATCCTTCAAGATTCTTTCAATAATTCTATTTTTGCGGGAAATTTCAATATTTATGGCAGATTTCGATTTTAAGGTCATTGAGGAAAAATGGCAGGACTGGTGGGATAAAAGCAATTTATTTGAAGTCTCAAATGAATCAAATAAGCCAAAATACTATGTACTTGATATGTTTCCCTACCCCTCCGGTGCGGGTCTGCACGTTGGCCATCCCCTGGGCTACATTGCCACCGATATAGTAAGCAGGTATAAACGAAATAAAGGTTTCAATGTATTGCATCCCATGGGTTTTGATGCCTTTGGATTACCCGCGGAACAATATGCTATACAAACCGGACAGCATCCCGCTGTTACCACAGAAAAAAATATTAAGCGATATAAGTCACAGCTTAGAAATATGGGCTTTTGCTTTGACTGGAGCAGAGAAGTGATTACTTCAGATCCCAAATTTTATAAATGGACTCAATGGATTTTTATCCGGCTGTTTAATTCCTGGTACAATAACAATTCTCAAAAAGCCGAACCATTGGACAGTCTGATTGAAATACTGTCTAAGTCAGGAAATAAAGAAGTAGATGCCGCTTGCGATGAAGAAACGAAAACTATTTCTTCAGATGAGTGGAATTCCTATAATGAATCCGAAAAGGAAAACTTTCTAAATCATTACAGGCTTACCTATCCGGCTGAAGCAATGGTCAACTGGTGCCCTGAATTGGGAACGGTTTTGGCCAATGATGAGGTAAAAGATGGATTCTCGGAACGTGGGGGTTACCCGGTAGAACGGAAAAAAATGAAACAGTGGATGATGCGAATCACCGCCTATGCCGAGAGATTATTGCAAAACCTAAATGAACTCGATTGGTCCACGGCCTTAAAAGACATACAGAGCAATTGGATTGGAAAATCTAAAGGATGTGAACTCAAGTTTAAAATTGAAGGCTCTGAACGGGTAATGACTGCATTTACAACAAGGCCTGATACTGCATTTGGAGTGACTTTTATGGTTATTGCGCCTGAATTGGAATGGATTGAAGAAATATGTTCAGAAGAACAAAAAGAAGAAGTTAAATCCTATATCGAAAAGTCTGTAAATCGAAGCGAAAGAGAAAGACAAACCGAAGTAAAGCAGGTCTCAGGAGTATTTACAGGAGCATTTGCCATTAACCCTTATAATCAGGAAAAAATTCCGATTTACACGGCGGATTATGTGCTTGCCGGATATGGAACCGGTGTCATAATGGCCGTTCCGGCAGGCGATGACAGAGATTTTAGATTTGCCCAACATTTCAATTTGCCTGTTATTCCGATAATTAAAGGAACAGAAAATCTCGAAGACCCTACCGTTCAAAAAAACGGTGTTATGATCAATTCGGGATTTCTAAATGGTCTGAAAACAGAAAAAGCCATAGAAAAGGCAATACAATATGCTGAAGATCACAATTTCGGTAATGCAAAAATCAATTATAAAATAAGAGATGCAGTTTTTAGCCGTCAAAGGTATTGGGGCGAACCTGTTCCTATTTATTTCAATGAAGGCATTCCGCATACACTTGAAGAAAAAGAATTGCCATTGCTTTTGCCGGAAGTCGATGAATACAAGCCTACAAGTACGGGTGAGCCACCACTGGCCAGAGCAAAAAACTGGCGGTATCAGGGCAAATACAATTATGAACTTACCACCATGCCCGGATGGGCGGGTTCCAGTTGGTATTTTTTAAGGTACATGGATCCTCAAAATGAAAATTCCTTTGTTTCCCGAAAGGCATCGGATTATTGGGGCGAAGTGGATTTATACATTGGCGGGACAGAGCATGCGACAGGGCATCTCTTATATAGTCGTTTTTGGAACATGTTTTTATTTGACAGCGGATTGATTTCTCATGAGGAACCATTTAAAAAACTGGTTAATCAGGGGATGATTCAGGGTCGATCGAGTATAGCTTATCGCTTAAAAGAAAAAGACGCTTTTGTTTCTGCGGGCTTAAAAAGTGAACATGACACAATTCCGGTCCATGTGGATGTTAACCTTGTTGAGAACGATATATTGGATATCGAGACCTTTAAAAATCAAAATTCCGATTATTCAAATACAGAATTTGTTTTGGAGGGCGGTCAATTTAAATGCGATTATGCAATAGAAAAAATGTCAAAGCGCTGGTTTAATGTGGTAAACCCCGACGATGTAATTACCAAATACGGTGCTGATACATTAAGAATGTATGAAATGTTTTTGGGACCCCTGGAAGATTCCAAACCCTGGGACACTCAGGGAATAGATGGAGTTTATAAATTTTTAAGAAAAACCTGGAGGCTTTTTTACGATGACAATGGCCAAAATATTATTACTGATGAGAAGGCTAGCCCTGAAGCTTTAAAAGTGCTTCATCAAACTATAAAAAAGGTGGAAGAAGATATAGAACGTTTTTCATTTAACACTTCCGTCTCTGCATTTATGATATGCGTAAATGAATTGGGTAAATTAAAAACACACAACAAGGAAATACTTGAACCATTATGCATCATTTTGTCTCCTTTTGCACCGCATTTGTGCGAAGAGCTGTGGCATGCCCTGGGAAATAAGCCCTCTGTGGTCGATGCAAACTGGCCCGCTTATAAAGAAGAATTTTTGAAAGAAAGCAGTTTTGAATACCCTATTATGATCAATGGAAAACTCAGAACCAAAATAACTTTCGCTCTGGACTCCTCTAAAGAGGAAATCCAAAGAGAAGTATTAAAGGATCAAACAGTTATTAAATGGGCGGAAGGAAAGGCACCAAAAAAAGTAATAATAGTGCCCGGAAAAATCGTTAACCTCGTTTATTAATCTCTTTTACCTCTGCAAGCATTGGCTTCTTTAGAAATTGCATAATGGCATAACTAATTGAAAAACCGGATGCTGTTCCTTCAATAAAGATTTGAAAAGTAGCCAGATAGGGATTTAAATAAAAACCCAAAGGTTCACTTTGTTTCAATTCGGTCATAAATGATGGATTAATTACTTCGAGATACAAAATACCAAAAACGGCAAAAATTGTACTCGCAATAAATGCAGTTAATAAACCTACACCTAATCCACTGAAATAGTCAAAGCCGGAATTGTTTCTTTTGTAGTCTTTGATAGAAAACCACAGACCTGTAAACATAATTGCGGCGTTTAAAACCCTAAGCTCAATGATATATGTCAATCCAAAGGCTTTCATAATTAAAAAATATGCCCCCAGGCCTAAAAAGGTAATAATTCCCCACTTTAAACCTGTTTTTTCTAGTAGTCCTAATTTGTTCATAGTTTATGTTTTATATGTGATTAACAAGATACTTGTATATATGTTTGATTGCCTGCAAAATGGGAAGTGATTTTATTAGTTTCGCGGATATGAGTCTTTTAAAAATTCTTGATCAATGCGCAGCCTTCCCAATTCTTCCCAAAGATTTTTCTTCCGGGTCCTTTTATGTATTTGACTTCTCCAACGAAAATGAGGAATTAGCATCTATCAACATGAATGATCAGACTGAATTCGAATATTATATCAATTCTAAGATCAATGAGAACAATTCAACATTTGGGATTGGTAAATACGCTGAAAACAGAATACTATATCGAAGATTTAATTTGTTTGAAAAAGGAGATCCAAGATCTTTTCATTTGGGCCTCGATTTATGGCAGGAAGCCGGAACCGGAATACATGCCCCCCTCGAAGGAATTGTCCACAGTTTTCAAGACAATAAATCAATTGGTGATTATGGTCCGACTATAATATTGGAACATTCCATTAATAACTTTCAGTTTTTCACACTTTACGGTCATCTAAGTAGGGAATCATTAATCGATAAACATGTCGGAAAGCAAATAAAGGCCGGCGAAAAGTTTTGTTCACTTGGCGATTGGTCAGAAAATGTCAATTGGCCACCCCATCTTCATTTTCAAATTATTGAAGACCTTATGGGCGCAAGCGGTGATTTTCCGGGTGTTTGTGAATTAGGGGAAAAGGAAAAATGGATGTCAAACTGCCCTGACCCTAACCGCCTTCTGAAAATTCAGGGATTGTAATTAGTCTTTGTATTTTTTAGGGTATTCGAACCAGATCAATTCTCCTGTTCCTTCAGAAATTGCAGCCCATTCATTCAATTCAAATTGTATTTTAACTGCACCGCAGGTTGGTATATTTCCCAATTCTTCTTTACTGAGGTATTCGGCCAAATAAGTAAATGTAGGGTTATGCCCAAAAAGAGCGATTTTGCTCAAACTGTTGTCAAGATTATTGATTAACCTCAACAAAGTTCTAGGAGAAGCTTCGTAGATCTCTTCTTCAAATTTTATTTTTTCTATCGGATAATTGAGTTGTTCGGAAATAAATTCCGCCGTACGCATTGCTCTTTCTGCAGGACTTGATAGGATGAGCTCAGGTGAAACCTGAAGTTCTTTTAAGACTTTTCCCATTAAAGGTGCGTCAAGGAGACCCCTGTGATTTAAACTTCTGTTAAAATCCGGCTGGCCGGGAATGGACCAATCAGATTTTGCATGCCGTATAAGGTAAATTGTTTTTGACATCAGGACTTTAAATTAATCATTTTTCAGCTCTGATTTCTCAGGCAAAAAACATATTTAAAAATTTATTTGTGAAACAAAGTAGAGGGAATATGGTAATAAGGTTTGTAAGTCCGAAAAAAAAATAATGATATTTACGCCCGAAAATAGAGAGTATGCCAAAAAATCTTGTGATAGTTGAGTCGCCCGCAAAGGCCAAAACAATTGAAAAATACCTGGGAGAAGAGTTTAAAGTAGCATCAAGTTATGGACATGTCCGTGATTTACCCAAGGGAGATAAAGCCATCGATATTAAAAACGGCTTTAAACCTACCTATGAAGTTACCAAAGACAAGAAAGATGTTATCAAGGAGTTAAAAAAATTATCAAAAGATGCCGAAACCATATATTTGGCATCGGATGATGACCGCGAAGGAGAGGCTATTTCCTGGCATTTAAAGGAAACTCTCGATCTTGACGATAAAAAAACCAGAAGAATCGTATTTAGGGAAATTACAAAAAATGCCATTCTCAATGCGCTTCAAAATCCAAGAGGAATTGATAATAATTTGGTCGATGCCCAACAAGCGCGAAGAATTCTCGACCGATTGGTGGGGTATGAACTATCACCTATACTTTGGAAAAAAATCAAAAGAGGTTTATCGGCAGGCAGGGTGCAATCGGTCGCAGTCAGGCTGGTCGTAGAACGCGAAAGAGAAATAGAAAACTTCAAAGCGGAATCGAACTATAAGACCGATGCTTATTTTTCTACTGCAAAGGGAAATTTTACTGCTGTATTTAATAAAAGATACAAATCCTCAGAAGAGGTACAACACTTACTTGAAAACTGTCTGAATTCAGATTTCACAGTTTTTGATGTAGAAACCAAACCGGGGAAAAGGACACCTTCACCCCCATTTACAACTTCCACCTTACAACAGGAAGCAAGTCGAAAACTCGGTTTCTCTGTAGCACAGACCATGACCATCGCTCAAAAATTATATGAAGCAGGCCATATTACTTATATGAGGACTGATTCATTGAATTTATCTCAGGAGGCCATACAATCGGCGAGTTCTGCTATAAAATCAAATTATGGTGATGAATACATCCAAAACAGAAATTTTAAAACAAAATCCGGAACTGCTCAGGAAGCACATGAAGCCATTCGGCCAACAGATTTCAACAAGCAGAATGCCGGAGCAGACCGCAACGCGGAAAAACTCTACGAATTAATTTGGAAAAGAGCAGTCGCCTCCCAAATGGCCGATGCAAAAATTGAAAAAACCACCGCTAAAATTGAAATAAGCGAAGTAGACCGATCGGAATATTTTGAAGCCAAAGGTGAGGTTATCAAATTTGATGGATTTCTAAAAGTTTATATCGAAGGAACCGATGATGAGGAGGCCGAAAATGATAACAGCGTGTTGCCGCCATTGGAAAAAAATCAAAAACTCGATTTGAGCAAAATCATTTCCAAAGAGCGGTTCTCAAGACATGCCCCCCGCTATACAGAAGCCAGCCTTGTGAAAAAACTTGAAGAAAAAGGAATTGGCAGACCCTCTACTTATGCCCCTACCATATCAACCATTCAAAAACGCGATTATGTGGTTAAAGAATCCAGAATAGGTAAAGACAGGGACTATCAGGAGCTAAGTCTTGAGAATGGCAAAATCGAAAGCAAAACAAAGACTGAAAACACAGGTGCTGAAAAAAATAAATTATTTCCCACCAATATCGCCATGGTCGTCAATGACTTTCTGGTTGAACATTTTGAAAGAATTCTGGACTACGATTTCACGGCTGAAGTCGAAAAGGAGTTTGACGACATTGCCCAGGGAAATAAGGAATGGGAACAAATGCTCAGCAAGTTTTATGGAGGATTCCACAGCCATGTGGAACAAACAGAGGCCATAGATCGAAAAGATGTGAAATCAAGTCGCGAACTTGGCACGGATCCAAAATCCGGGAGAAAAGTTTTAGTAAGACTCGGCCGTTTTGGGCCACTTGCTCAAATTGGCGAAGCAGATGATGAGAGCGGGGAAAAACCGCGTTATGCCGGATTGAGAAATGGTCAATTTATTGAAAGTATAACACTTGACGAAGCCCTTGAATTATTCAAATTACCAAGAAAGGTGGGTGAATACGAAGGTGAGGAAATTTCAGCCAATATTGGCAGATTTGGCCCTTATGTCGTTCACAAAAAGAAGTTTGCATCCATTCCTAAAGATGAAGATCCATATACTATCGAAGAATCACGGGCCATTCAACTTATCGATGAAAAAAGAAAGGCCGATGCTGAAAAGTTTATAAAGACATTTGATGAAAACCCAGAGGTGCAGGTTTTAAAAGGAAAATACGGGCCTTATATTAAGGTGGGTAGGAAAAATGTAAAAATCCCAAAAGACAAGGAGCCTTCTTCCCTCAGTTTGGAAGAATGTTTAGAATTGGCAGAAAATGCACCTGCCAAAGGCAAAAAGAAAAATGGCTGATAAAAAAGTTGTTGTTCTCAGCGGTGCCGGAATAAGTGCTGAAAGCGGAATTAAAACTTTTCGTGATTCCGGAGGACTTTGGGAAGGCTATGATGTCATGGAGGTAGCCACACCCCAGGCATGGGCCAGAAATCGGAATTTGGTTCTTGATTTTTATAATCAGAGAAGAAAGCAAGCGCTATCGTGCAGTCCTAATAAAGGTCACGAATTCGTTAGCCAACTTGAAGATCACTTTGATGTGACCGTCATCACCCAAAACATTGACAATCTTCATGAAAAGGCGGGATCCAGTCGCGTCATTCATCTTCACGGTGAGCTTTTTAAAGCAAGAAGTACTCTTGATGAGAACCTGCTTTATGATATCGACGGGTGGGAGTTGAAATTAGGCGACAAATGTGAAAAAGGTTCCCAATTGCGACCTCATGTCGTATGGTTTGGGGAAATGGTACCAATGATGGAAGTCGCTGTTAAATATGCCCTAGAAGCGGATATCCTCATCGTAGTTGGCACTTCTCTCGTCGTCTATCCAGCTGCATCTATTGTGGACTTTGTTCCATTAGAAACCAGCATTTATGTGGTTGACCCAAAAATGCCGGAAATAAACCCGGGTAAAAATATTAAGATGTACGAGAAGACGGCTACAGAAGGAATGAAATTAGTTTATGAGGATTTATTGGAATCCTTTAAATAATTGACCATCAATTTTGCCGCTTTATCAGAAGCACCCGGAGACCCGAGAATAGTTTTCATTTCAGCATAACCTTTTAATTGCTTATCCCGGTACTGAGCATCATTTAATAAAGCAGCCAATTCATCCCTGATAATATTCGGGTGAAAATCATCCTGAAGTAATTCCTTGACCACTTCACGGCCAACAATTAAGTTAACCAGAGAGATATAAGGAACCTTTACCACCATTTTCCCTATCCAAAAACTAAATATATTTAACTTATAACCAACAAGTTGTGGTACATTAAATAAAGCTGTTTCGAGGGTTGCGGTGCCAGATGTTACCAGCGCTGCCGAAGCATGGGATAAGAGGTCATAAGTTTCATCGATTACAACTTTGATCTGACCTCCCCTTGTAAATTGTTGATAGTAATGACTCTCAAGGTTAGATACTCCGGCGATCACAAAATGGTAATCCTTGAAACTGGGAATTATGCTTAACATAAAATGCAACATGCTCTCAATTTCCTGTTTTCTGCTACCCGGAAGAATTGCAATTATTGGTTTGTCTTCAATGCGATGTCTTGCTAGGAAAGAATCACTTTTGTTAAACTGAGCAATAGCATCGAGAACAGGATTGCCGACGTAATCCACATCAAACTGAAACTTCTTATAAAACTGCTTTTCAAATGGCAGTATCACAAACATTTTATCTACATAGGATTTTATTTTGAGCGCCCTGCTAGTATTCCAGGCCCATATCTTAGGCGAAATATAATAGTATACTTTTATATTATTTTTTTTGGCAAATTTTGCGATTCTCAGATTGAATCCTGCAAAATCAACAAGAACAATTACATCGGGATTAAATTTCAGTATATCGTTTTTGGTATTGTTGAAGTATTCTCGGATTTTGAATATGTTCATCAAAACTTCAGCAAAACCCATAAATGAGATTTCTCGAAAATGCTTGAATATTTCCATACCCGCTTTTTCAAGGTAATTTCCCCCTATCCCCCTGCTTATAGCTGAGGTATCTTCTTTTAAAATGGATTTATAGAGATTTGAGGCATGCAAATCACCCGAACGCTCTCCTGCAATGATGTAATACTTCATAATTTAAGGATCCTCTGATCCTTGAAATCAGGACCGTAATATTCTACGTAATTATTAACGGTTTCATATAAAAGTACTCTGTACAGTTTTGCTGAGCTGTTTTGTTCGATCTTAGGTTCTAATATTTTCCATATCTCGATCACAAGGTTTTCACAACTTGCTAATTTATCCTTCATGAAATCAACATCAAGGTTTAAATTCTTATGATCCAGTTTATCAACGACTTCAGATTTAATGATTCCTGAAAGTTTTTTTAGATCAATGACAAATCCGGTATCGGGATTGGGATTGCCAATCACAGAAACTGTTAAATCAAAATTATGACCATGCCAGTTCTCATTGGCACAAGGTCCGAAAATCTCTTCGTTCTTCTCTTTTGACCAGTTGGGATTGAACAGCTTATGGGCTGCGTTGAAATGTTCTTTTCGATGAACAATTATCATAAAAATAGCTCATTTGAGGCTGCAAATATAAGTAGAAGCAATTCAATAAAGTAATCATTAGGAAAACCTGTAATTGCTTTTCATAAGTAGGTACAAAAAGAAAGGAATCCCTAAAAAGGAGGTCAGAATTCCCAGGGGAAGACCGGCCGGAGGGTAGATCATTTTGCTCAAAATATCACATCCTACCATAAAAAAGGCGCCGATGATTGCCGAATTGAATAAATTCCATGAATGACCAAAGCCAAACAACCCTCTAACAAAATGGGGAATTAAAAATCCCACAAAACCAATCGCTCCGCAGAAGGCCACAGTAACGGAAGTAAGTAAAGTTGCTCCAATCAAGGCAATCCATCGCATTTTTTTAACATTTAAGCCTAAGGCTTCACTTTTTTCTTCGCCCAATAACAATACATTTATTGACTTATTGAACAGTGAAAAATAAATCAGTGCAATGACGTTTACACTTAATATCAAAGGTATTTGAGACCAATTACTTCTTTCAAAACTTCCCATGATCCAGAAAATGATCGAGCGCAATTGACTGTCGTTTTCGGATAAATAACTCATCAGGCTTATCATAGCAGTCATCATCGAGGATAGTGCTACACCGGCCAGGAGTAAGTTGGTTGCGATAAGGCGGCCTTTTTTATAAGCAAATAGAATGGCTACCAGGGTTACAAGCAGTGCAATAGCAAAAGCTGCAATGGGTGGAGTGTAAATGCCTAAAATAAATGCTGGAATCCAACCGATAAAAACCAGGTTGGCGCCAAGGCTTGCACCACTGGCGGTTCCAAGGATATAGGGATCGGCAAGAGGATTGTTTAAAAGAGATTGAAATAAATAGCCGCTAAGGGCAAGAGAACAGCCTGTAGCCAAAGCCATAATCAATCGCGGCAATCTAAGATTAATAATCACATAATGAATTGTGTTTTCAGGATCATAATTAAAAATACTGTTGTACAGATTATCAAAATCGCTTTCAATACTTCCGTTTAGTAATGAATACAAGCATAAAAACAATCCAATTCCTATTAATAAAGGCAGTATGTATATCTTATATCTCATCAATATATGATTTCATCAATATCATCGCCTCAATCGATCTCGGTGACGGACGGGTCAGGATATCACCGTCTATTTCAAATATATGTTTGTTTTTGTAAGCATCAATTCGTTTAAGCTCCGGGAATTTTAAAAATAATGTGCTGTCCAAATGTTCAAATGAAGGACCGAAAATTACATTCGGGTTGATCTTGAGAAAATATTCTCTGTTCAACTCCGGATAAGGTCTCCCAAATATAGAATCAACGGCATTTTCTACACCTATTTCTTTCAATTGACCGGTGAACAATGTATTGCGGCCATAGACGTAGATAGGATCTGTCCATATCAATCCCAAAGCTTTTACATCACTAAGCGAATCTTCTTTCACTGTGTCAAATCTTTGCTTAAGTTTATTCATTTTAACATCCACCTGTTCTGAGCAATTACACAATTGCCCTGTTTTTTCTATTGCCATAAAAATATCCTCCACACGACGATATCTGAACATATAAACAGGAATCTGATTTTCTTCCAAGATTTTTAATTGCTCTACCGTTGTTATACCTTCCTCACTAAATACTAAATCCGGTTTTTGGCCTATGATAGATTCTATATCAAATGGATAGGTGCTTATTACAGTTTTGTTCATTGCCTGTGGAGGGTAATTACAAGCTTGTGTTCGTGCCACTATAATTGAATCAGGACAGGAGAAAAATAAAATCTCAGTGAGCGCAGGTGAAAGTGAAAAGATCCTTTTTAAATCTTTCTTAATTAAAATGGTTCTCTCCAGGTCATCTTTGATGCTTATAAAAGCATTTTCAGGTTTCCTCTTTTGACAGGAAAGAATGCTCAAGCTTATGACAAGCAGTACAATTCTGAGAATATGATCTTGAAGAAATTTGATTAGAGATATATACGTTTAATTTTGCACAAATTAAAGTCTTTTAATCGATCTTAAATGATAATAGTAACAGGAGCAGCGGGATTTATCGGTTCATGCCTTATCTCAAGATTAAATAATGATGGATTTAATAATATCATTGCTGTTGACGCATTCGGAGATCCTGAAAAGAAAAAAAATCTTGAAGGGAAGAAAATCATGGAATATGTGGAAAGAAAGGAATTCTTCTCATGGTTGAAAGACAAATCGGATGAGATGGAGTTTATTTTTCACATCGGAGCGAGAACTGACACTACAGAATTCGATAAAGCTGTTTTTGATGAGCTAAATGTAAACTTCTCAAAAAAAGTATGGCAGTATTGCGTCGACAATCATGTGCCTTTAGTCTATGCCAGTTCGGCAGCAACCTATGGGCTTGGAGAACTGGGTTATAAAGATGATGAAGCCTTAATCGAACAGTTAAAACCCTTAAATCCTTATGGTGATTCTAAAAATGAATTTGACAAATGGGCATTAAAGCAGGATAAAAAACCATTCTTTTGGGCGGGGCTAAAATTTTTCAATGTTTATGGCCCCAATGAGTATCACAAAGGAAGAATGGCCTCAGTAATATTGCACGCATTTAAACAGATCTCCGAAAAGGGCAAAATGAAATTATTCCGATCTCATAATCCCGATTACAAAGATGGTGAGCAAAAAAGGGATTTCATTTATGTAAAAGACCTTATTGACGTTTGTATTTTTCTAATGCATCACCGAAAAGACTCAGGGATTTATAATTTGGGGTCCGGAAGAGCCAGAACTTTTTTAGATCTTGCAAAAAGCGTATTTAAAGCCTTAAACAAAAAAGAAGAAATAGAATTTATCGATACACCTGCTGATATCAGGGATAAATATCAATATTTCACTGAGGCGAACATGGCTAAATTAAAAAGCATTGGTTATAAAAAGCCTTTTACCACACTTGAAGATGGAATTCAAGATTATGTCAAGAATTATCTGTTGTTTAACAAATATTTCTAATGCAGCCTGAAAACATACTCTTCCTTATAATTGGCATTCTGCTATTTAATTATTTTCTGGATTTATTTCTGGATATTCTGAATATCAGGAACACCAATAAAAATTTACCTCCTGAACTAAAGGATGTTTACAAAGATGAAGAATGGTTGAAAGCCAAAAAATACCAAAAAGTCAATTTCAATTTTGAACTAATCAGTGGTACTTTTTCTCTTGTTGTCACTCTGACTTTTATTTATGCAGGTGGTTTTGGATGGCTTTACGATACTATCGCCAATTATAGTCAACACTTTATCGTAAGACCACTTTTGTTTTTTGGTATTTTAAGCTTTGCTTCTTCAATAATTGGCCTACCATTTTCACTTTATCACACCTTTGTGATCGAAGAAAAATTTGGGTTCAACAAAACTACTCTTAAAACTTGGCTTTTAGATTTGCTAAAATCATCGGTACTGGGAATATTAATTGGGGCTCCATTGTTGGCATTGTTTTTCTATTTAATCCTCAGCCTGGAAAGTAATTTCTGGATAGTATTTTGGATAATTGCCGTGGCTTTCTCCATTTTTATGAACCTTTTCTATACAAGTCTGATACTTCCCATCTTCAATAAATTGAGTCCTCTTGAAGAAGGGGAATTAAAAACGCTCATTCAGACCTATTCTGAACAAGTCGGCTTCCCACTTCAAAAAATAATGGTCATTGATGGTTCAAAACGATCCTCTAAATCCAATGCATTTTTTAGCGGGCTGGGCAAAACCAAAAAAGTGGTATTTTATGATACGCTTTTAAATAATCATGAAAATGGTGAATTAATGGCCATACTTGCGCATGAAGTAGGGCATTACAAGAAAAAACACATTCAAATCAGTTTGTTTCTTTCAATCATTCAAATGGGTATCATCTTATACATACTTTCCCTTTTCGTGTTTAGTCAAAATATATCCCTGGCTTTGGGTTACCAGGAAGTAAGTATTGCCATAAATCTCATAGCTTTTGGAATACTTTTTAGCCCTATTTCAAAAATTATTGGCATATTTTTTAATATTTTCAGTAGAAAAAATGAATACGAAGCGGACGAATTTGCTGCGAAAACATGGAATGCTGAAGATCTGATTACAGCATTGAAGAAACTCAGTGTTAAAAACCTAAGTAATATTCAACCGCATAAGGCATTTGTTTTTGTAAATTATTCGCACCCTACGCTTTTACAAAGACTAAAGGCATTGAGCAATTCAAATGGATAAATTCTAAAAGGAATTACCTTTTATTGAAATTTTGATCTATTTTCAAGATTGATCTGAACTACGCCAAACCTTGAAATTACCTTTTGCTAAACACTACAGAAGACTAAAAAAATACTGGCAAAACGAGCTGATTGCCGGATTGACGGTGGCATTGGTTGCTTTGCCTCTTGCCATGGGAATTTCTTTGGCCTGTGGTTTACCCGTAACTTCAGGGATTTTTTCGGTTCTTGTTGGCGGGCTAATTATTTCACACATCAATGGCGCACATTTAACTGTAAATGGCCCTCCAAAAGCTACTATCATTGTTATTTTTACGGCCATAGGTAGTTTTGGCGGCGGACTACAAGGCGTTGAAATAGTTATAGCTGCATTTTTTATTGTTGGTGTATTCATGTTCCTCTTTGGGCTTTTCAAATTTGGTGAATTGGGGGACTTTTTCCCTTCTTCGGCCATTCAGGGAATGTTATCGGCCATTGGGATTATGATTATTCTAAACCAAATGTATATCCTTTTTGGATTGGAAAGCACTTCCCATGAACCCTACGAGTTTATCCTCAACATACCGGATTTAGTTAATGATATAAATCCATACGTTGCTGTAATTGGCTTTACCAGTTTATCATTTCTCTTCATTTATCCCTATCTGGAAGGTAAATTGATTCGTATAATTCCGGCGCCCATGTGGGTGGTGTTTTATGCTTCCATTATGGCCTTTTTATTCAATTTCGGCACAGAGCGAACCATAACAATTGCCGGGAATACCCATAATATCGGCCCTTATTTAATGATTAGTTTACCCGAAAGCTTATTGGCCTCTGTTATAAGTCCTAATTTTTCTCAAATATTGAATATAGAATTTTGGATGATTGTACTCAACATCACTTTTATTGCTTCTTTGGAATCCCTTTTAAGCGCAAGGGCAGTTGACAAAATTGATCCGGAACGCCGAAGCACCAATCTCAATCAGAATCTAATGGCCACCGGAGGTGGTACAATGCTATCCTCTCTTTTTGGAGGCTTGCCAGTGATATCCATGATACTTCCGAGTACAGCAGCCGTAAATTCAGGAGCGAGAACCAGCTGGACCAATTTTTTTCAGGGACTTTCTATATTAATACTCGTTGTATTTTTAAGTAGCATGCTCAATCGCATTCCACTTGCGGCACTTGCAGCTATACTGGTGCATACCGGATATAAACTTGCCTCTATAAAAGTCTTTAAAAGGACTTATCAATACGGAAAGGAACAACTAATTATATTCCTGATAACACTATTCTTCACCTTGTTTTTTGATATCGTAATTGGGATTAGTGCAGGTATCATTTCAACTTTGATTATTCATTCATTTGCGGGTATTGAAAAAAGGTATCTATTCTCTTTTCTATTTAAATCCACAAATCATTTCCATTACGATGAAGACGATGACCACTATTTTATCTCTGTTCGACGCTTTGCCAATTTTTTTAATTATCTGGGGCTTAAAAAGGAATTAAACAAAGTACCACCTAAGAAGCATTTGATATTGGATTTTTCACATGCCCGACTCATAGACCATACCGTGATGGAGCATGTTACTAATTTTGCGAGAAAATACAGAGACAAAGGTGGTGTTTTTGAAATTGTGGGCCTGGATTTACACAAACCCTCCTCAAATCATCCTTTAGCTGGAAGGCGTATCGTAGAAGGTTATACACCAAGTACGAGAAAATACAATATCACCAGACGTCAAAGACAGATTAAGAGAGTTACGTATAGAAACAACTGGGAATTTACAATCGATACGGATTGGGATATCTCTCATTTAAGATTGTTTCCATTCTTTGAAAATAAACTACTTCACTATCAGAATAATGTAATCAATGGAGATATTAAGGGTCAGGAATTTCAAATATCTGATGTTGCTTATGCTGAAGGTGCGATGGAGGCTTCGGTAGACAAAAGGATGACCATAATGATTCAAAATCTGGAAGCACTTCTTCCAAAGTTCACTTTACAAAAAGAGGTGGCTATCGATAAAGTACTAACACTTGCCGGTTTGCCAGATATTGATTTTAAAGCGTTCCCCGGATTTTCTTCCAAATTTCTGTTGCAGGGAAATAATGAAGAAGCCATAAGGGAATTATTTAATAAGGAATTAATCATATTCTTTGAAATGCATTCCATATTCCATATAGAATGCAATGGGTATCAACTTCTCTTGTTTGAAAAAACAAATCTGGCCAAACCTCACGATATTGAGGTCATGACTGAATTTGTCAAACAACTCTGGTCAAGAATTCAATAATCATTTAATTATTCGGCCTTTTAGAATAATTTTGAAGGTTCAAATTGAACAAATGGAAATTTTAAAGACCACAGATAAGGAATTACTATTAGATATTGCCAGGGATTACGGTACGCCCACTTATGTTTACGATACTTCCAAAATTGATATGCAATATCAGCGATTGGTCAATGCTTTTGATGTTGATGATCTCGAAATTCACTTTGCCTGTAAAGCCCTGACCAATGTGAATATTCTCAAGTATTTAAAAACACTTGGGGCCAAAATTGATGCTGTTTCCATACAGGAAGTCAAAATAGCTTTACATGCAGGTTATAAGCCGGAAGATATTTTATACACTCCGAATTGTGTATCTCTGGATGAAATACTAGAAGTGCGAAAATTAGGTGCTCAATTAAATCTGGATAATATTTCCATTCTCGAACAATTCGGGCACTTACATCCCGAAACACCGGTTTGCATACGCATAAATCCTCATATTATGGCCGGTGGTAATTCAAAGATTTCGGTCGGGCATATTGATTCAAAATTTGGAATATCTATCTACCAACTACCCTTGGTAAAACGCATTGTAAAAGAGTGTGGAATGAAAATTTCCGGAATTCATATGCATACCGGTTCCGACATTCTTGATACGGAGGTTTTTCTCAGGGGTGCAGAGCTTTTGTTTGAAGCTGCAAAGGAATTTGATGATCTGGAATTTCTCGATTTCGGAAGTGGGTTTAAGGTGCCTTATAAAGAAGGAGACATTGAAACTGATATAACTGAATTGGGAAAATTGATGTCGGAAAGATTCAATGCTTTTTGCAAAGAATATGGCAAAAGCTTAAGCCTGGTATTTGAACCCGGTAAATTTCTCGTAAGCCAGGCAGGTTATTTTCTTGCTAAAGTGAATGTAGTTAAACAAACCACATCTACAATTTTTGCAGGACTTGATACAGGCATGAATCATTTTATTCGTCCGATGTTTTACGATGCTTATCATCATATAGAAAATATATCCAATCCTGAAGGCCCCAAACGATTGTATACTGTAGTGGGTTATATCTGCGAAACCGATACCTTTGGCTGGAACAGGAAAATCTCTGAAATACGCGAAGGCGATGTGCTAAAATTCCATAATGCCGGAGCATATTGTTTTACCATGGCATCAAACTATAACTCAAGACTAAAACCGGCCGAAGTCATGATCATGGAAGGGAAAAACTTTTTAATAAGAAAAAGAGAATCATTTGATGATCTGCTTAATAATGTTGAGAACTTAGATATTTAAATATGTATTACCTCATTTATTCGAGTTATTCTAAAAAAGACATGGGAAAAGATGAATTGTTTTCCCTTCTTGAAAAGTCCAGAGTAAAAAATAAACTCATGGGCATTTCCGGTTTTTTACTTTGTATAAATGCAGATTATCATCCTGAAATTATAAATGGCCGCTTTATTCAGGTATTGGAAGGCGAAAAACAGGACGTAGAAAAGCTCTTTGAAAGCATTCAGAAGGACCCGCGACATAAACATGTAGAAATTATAGCAGATGGGATCTTAATGAAACGAATGTTCAACAATTGGAGTATGGGATACCGCGACCTGGATATTCTAAAATTCAAAAGCCGATTGGACAAGTTTGAACTTACGGAAGACAACCTTCTCGGATCCAAAAATGAGGATGAAAGCCAAACAGTATTGGACTTCATCAAATCATTTTATAGGGTTCCGGACAATATTGTTAAAAATTAATTGGCTTTTAATACAGTAAATTCCACTCTTCGATTTATCTGCCGGCCTTCTTCTGTGTCATTGGTAGTTTCAGGTTTGCTTTCTCCATAGCCAACTGCTGTAATTCGATAACCCTCAATACCCTGATTGACAATGTATTCCCTTACGGCTTCTGCCCTTCCCTGGGATAACTCCTGATTGTATTGATCGGAACCCTTATCATCCGTGTGCCCGGCAATTTCGATTTCCAGGTTTTCATTGGTCGTCATCATTTCAACTACTTTGTCTAATTCCGGATAGGATTCAGGTCTTAAATTAGTTTTATCAAAGTCAAAGTAAATGTTATTCAAACGGACGGTCGTTCCAACTGAAAGTTCCGTCATTTCAAAATTCTTTGAAAGAAACTGATCCTGACCTAAATCTTCAACAATCAAACTGTCTGTAAGGGCCAAATAGCCCTCTGCATTTAATTGAAAATAATATTTCCCCGGTTTTGGTAAATCCACATCGTATTCTCCCAAATTTGGATCGGATGTTGTATTTCTAATTGAATTCCCTTCAAAAAGTATATTGATATTGGCTGATACCGGATCAAATGTCCCCAACTTGGTAACTAAACCAGACAAATTGAGTTTTGCGGCTTTTGGCTGTAAATATATTTTAAGCTCGACAGTCGTGTCTTCTTCGAGGTTTATTAAACTGAGTTCTTTTTCCTGAGATATATAGCCATCGGCCGTAAAACTCAGAGTGTATACATCCTGAACCTCCTTTTCAATGCTGAATTCTCCATAAGGACTAACAGACACCATTTCCGGTTTGCCTTTTAGGCTATTAAGATTAGTAAATGCCATCAAAGGTTCTTGGCTTACTCTATCATAGATCACTCCCTTGATATAAATATCCGGCGGGCGCGGTACAAAACTGAGAATATCAAGACTACCGCCATCGGCCGATTTATACGCCCTGGTAGTAAACATATTTGTACCTGACTCATCGATGGAAAAATATGCATCAAAGCCCCGGGTATTTATTGGTTCACCCAAATTGTCAGGTTCCGACCACTTTAAATACGTATCGTCAAGCCTTTCACTTTGGTATATATCAATTCCACCCTTTCCTCCGGGTCTGCCACTGCTGAAATACAATGTTTTATTGTCTTTGGTTAAAAATGGACCGAATTCATCCTGAAATGTATTGATTGGCTTTCCCAGTTTTTTTGGTTTGGAAAATTTATTTCCTCCTTTGGCAAAACTAACATAAAGGTCGCTGTTGACCTGATCTTTGGTCTCGCTCATATAGATAAAGAGAACTTTTTCATCATCGGACATAAATCCTCCAAAAAACTTGCCCTGGTTCATTTTATCAAGATTATCTATGTTCAATTCCTGCATATCGGACCAATTATCGCCCGATTTTCGAATTATAGAAAAGGTATTCATTTTACCTCTGCTTTTACCTCCCTTTAGCAATAGGGCGTTTCCATTTTCCAATACAGAAAGCACAGCATTGTATTGATGATGATTAAATGGGTGTGACATATGGCGATGTTCGCTCCAGGGGCCGCCAAAAGAGTCTCTTTCGACGTACCAGATATCCTGGCTTCCTTTGGTTCCATCGTGGTTTTCCGGGTGATCAGTGATATAGTAATACAAGCGCAACCCATCGGGCGTGATGATGGGTTTTACATCGTCGTAAATGGTATTTACGTTTCTGCTTAGTTTTTTTAATATGTATTTTGGTTTTTCTCCCCTGATGTCTTCTATTCCCTGTGCAAAGAGTAAAGAATTAAGGAAAATAAACCCAATTACTAAAAGGAATCCGTTTCTCATGGTTATAGCTTAAATAGCAATAATAATAAATCTACGTTGGAGATATCAAACTGTTGCCTGATGGCTCTTTTATTTTATTGATAATATCAATAAGCACATTAGGATAGTCGCTTATTATTCCGTCTACGCCCATCCTCAATAATTTTTCTATCTCTGCCTCCTCGTTCACTGTCCAAGGAATGACTAAAAATCCCCTTGAATGCAAATTATTAAGGATAGATTGACTCAATGAATTATAATAAGGACTGATAATTTCCGGCTCAAAATCTAAAATTTTGATCGCTTCACTCCAGTCATTTACATCTTCTAAAAGATAGGCTAATCTAACTTTTGGGTATTTTTTATGCATATAAATCAATACTCTAGGATCAAAAGACTGAATCGTACTGTAAGAAATTATTTGGCAGCTTTCCAATACTTCCATTACCAAATCACAATACACCTCAATTTCCGGATGATAAATCCCGTCCCACTGGGGTCTTGATTTGATTTCAATATTAAATTGACAAATTTTTGATCTTTTTTTCTTGTTTTCTGATTTTGCCAGATGTATCACTTCTTCTAATAATGGCTTTTTTACAGATATTTTTTTTTGTTTAGGAAATTGATCATTTCTTTTCAATCCACAGTCAAAGAGTTCAATTTTACTATAGTTCATTTGATAAAGATTATTATTTAGGCAATCTATGACAATTTCCTCTCCGAGGCTGTTAAAACAAATTTCAGAATTGAAAAAGGGTTCATGGCTTAATAAAACCTTTTTGTCAGAGCTAATAACAACATCCATCTCCAGGGTACTTACGCCCAATTCAAGAGCCTTTTGCATAGCGGGTATTGAGTTTTCTGGCATTAAACCACGACACCCTCTATGTCCTTGAATATCAATATTTTGTAAGTTATTAATTTTATTTTTCCCGCATCCCAGCAATAGAAATAAGATGAAAACAGTAAAAAGGTTTTTCATTATTGGCCAATTTCAAGACCAAGATAATTTAGCTTTTTGAAAGCAGAAAACGTATCACATCCGTAGTAGTAACTATTCCCACGAGCTTGCCATTATCTTCTACCGGAAGAGCGTGGTATTCTGCACTTATAAATTTCTCAGCTACTTCTTTGATGCTATCATTAGGCCCCACCATATCCGGTTTGTGTTTCATGATCTGATTGATAGACAGTTCATCCATGATTCCATCTTCACCTACCATATCATCATCGACATAGGTATTGCCAAAACTCAAACGCAAAAGATCCGTCTGACTTAAAATTCCGATCACCAATTCATTGTCTGTTACCGGAAGGTGTCGGATTTTATTTTTCTTGAATAAATCTCTGGCTTTTTCCAGTGAAGCATTTACATCAATCGTGACAACTTTGCTTGTCATTATTTTGGAAACTGGGCTTTGAGTGTTCATAGCATTTCTCTTTTTACTCTGTCTAAACTATCAATGATTCATACGGAGATTTATGATACGTTATAATCCTATTACTGATTTTGATCAGCTCTTTTTCTTTTTCAACAAGGATTTCCTTCCGTAAATGCTGCAAATTGGACATTCCGAAAAGACATGCCCCCGTGCCGGACAATATTCCCTTCCAAAAAAAATGATCTGTAGATGAAGCTTGTTCCAGGTATTTTCAGGATATAGCCGTTTCAGATCTATTTCGGTTTTTTCAACATTCTTCCCTGTAGATAGTCCCCAGCGATAAGAAAGCCGGTGGATATGGGTATCAACCGGAAAGGCAGGTACTCCAAATGCCTGGGACATCACAACTGAGGCCGTCTTATGCCCTACTCCTGGTAATTTTTCCAGTTCTTCAAAACTTGCAGGCACTATCCCTTTGTGTTTTTGGACGATGATTTCAGATAATCCTTTGATCGCTTTTGATTTTTGGGGTGAAAGACCACAAGGTTTAATAACTTCTTTAATTTCTTCTTCCCTCAATCCGGCCATATCAAAAGGATTATCGGCCTTTTCAAATAAATAGGGAGAAACCTTATTGACCCTTTCATCTGTACATTGAGCAGACAATAAGACCGCTATCAGTAGTGTAAAAGGATCATTGTGCTGAAGTGGAATTGGTGTTTCAGGGTATAAATCATCCAGTATTTTGGCAATGGATGCTGCCTTTTCAGCTTTTGTCATTAAGCTTCAATTCTGAAGGTATAAAAAGGTACATTTATTTCATCCACCAATTCTTCGGTCAGGCTTCCAAGAAAAAAATGTTTGATACCGTGACGGGCATGTGTAGCCATGGCGGAAATGGAGATATCAAACTCTTCAAGAAAATGATGTATTCCTTCTTCTATTGTTCTTCCTTCTCTGATGTGCATTTGATCGTATTTTAGCTTATTGGAATTCGCATAGCTGATTATATCGCTTTTTATAGATGTTTCTTTGGCCATTCCTTCGTCTACAATTTTTAATAAATGCAATTCAAGATTCAATTGGTCGATTAGCATGCGCAAGTTTCCAAAATCGCTTTTTTCCTGAACGTTAAAATCACTTATTAACAATAATCGTCCGGAATCGCTGATGCGATAGTTTTCCGGCAAGGACAAAACCGGTATTTTACTGTCGTTTACAAGATGCTGAGTAACATTTCCGAAAACGATATCTCTCAATGAATTGAGTCCATGAGTTGCTGATAATAGCATTTGATAATTGCCAGAATTCGCTTCGGCCAATATTTCAGCTTCGATACTCCCATTTTTACATTTGATTTCCGTTATGAAGGAAAAATTGTTAACAATTTCCTCTATAATCTGATGTTGACTTTTTGAAAATAAGTTGGAGTCGACTTTGCCCAATTTCCAGTCCCTGAGGGAAAAGTGACATATCGCATTTTTATCTCCATTGAAAACATAAAGCAGATCAACATCAATTGATTTTGAACTGTTAAATGAGGATAGAAATTTTAGTGCCTTTAAGGTAGACTCAGAAATATCTGTGGGAATGATAATCTTCATTCTCCAAATTTAAAAAAATGGAGTTTATATAATTTATTTGCTCCTGTTCCAGGCCATAATACCACCGGATAAATTATAAACCTTCTCAAAGCCTAGATCATACATTATTCCACAGGCCTTTGCACTTCGAAAACCCGAACGGCAATAGAGATAGTAAGATTTGTTTTTATCCATATTTGAAACTTTTTGAGCAAAGTCAGGACGACTTACATTGACCAAAATTGAACCGGGTATTTTGCCGGATTTCTGTTCTGATTCGCTTCTTACATCTATGATTACCGAGTCATTATTTTTTAGCACTTTATTGAATTCAGAAGCCTTAATGCTGCTGTACTTTTTTTGTTTTTTAAATAGTCCGAACATTTGATTTTTTTAAATGAATAATTCTTTGAACAAAATATAAATGGCCATGACTAATACGAAATAGCCAAATCCGGTTTTTAGTTTTCTTCCTGAAATATAATTATTCAGAAAACTTCCCAGGAGAATCCCAAAAGAAGAAACCAAGGTAAATAACAACAAGAAGTTCCAGTCTATGTTTTGCTGCCCAATATCACCTAAAAAGCCTATTAATGACTTAGCCGCGATAATTAGCAAAGATGTACCCACAGCCATTTTCATTGGTATTTTTGCAAAAATGACCAAAGCAGGTATAATCAGAAATCCACCTCCTGCACCTACCAGTCCCGTCAAAACGCCAACTACCGCACCTTCGCTTAGGATCATAAAATAATTAAATTCCGGTTCTGTTTCATTTTCATTTTCATTCTGACCTGATTCTGCGGGTTTATTCTTAATCATCGAATAAGCAGCAAAAAGCATAATCATGGCAAAAAATACCATAATGAAGAGGTCTTTGCTAAAACTTATATCACCAAAGACAGTCAATTGTAGAGGGATGGCAGGAAGCAGAAATCGCCTGGTTAGAAATACAGCGATAAAGGAAGGAATAGCAAACACAATTGCCGTTTTATAATTTAAAAGTCCTTTTTGAAAATACTTAAAAGAACCAATGGCTGCAGAAACGCCTACCACAAATAGCGAATAAGCCGTAGCTAAAACCGGAGATATGCCCAATATATATACCAATATAGGCACTGTCAATATAGAGCCCCCGCCACCGATAAGTCCGAGTGTAACTCCAATTAACAAAGCCCCTATATATCCTAGTATCTCTATCATTCAGTTGCTATAATAAATTGCAAATATCTCGGAATGCGGCTTAAGCTATGTAACAACTGTTACTCAGTATCGATGTTTCTATTCATATAATCCGAGTAGTCGGGTTGAATTCTGTTAACGTTTTCATCCATCAAGGGAGAGGATAACAAGAAGTCGGCGGTACATCGATTACAGGCCATGGGAATGTTCCATACTGTAGCAATTCGAACAAGGGCTTTAACATCCGGATCGTGGGGTTGTGAAGACAAAGGATCCCAAAAGAAAATCAAACAGTTGATTTCGTCTTCCGTAATTTTCGCACCCAGCTGTTGATCACCCCCTAGCGGGCCACTTAAGAACTTTGTTATGGGTTGATTGAGTTTTTCTTCAAGTAGTGAACCAGTAGTGCCCGTGGCAAATAGTTGGTGTTTTTTTAAGGAGTCTCTGTTGAAATAGGCCCAGTCAAGAAGGTCTTTTTTTCGATTATCATGAGCTACAAGAGCAATGTTTTTAATGGCAGGTAATAGTGCTGTTTTATATTTCATAATTAGTTAAACATACCAAAAAGTTCTCTATCCACTTTTGTCAGTATCTCAGAAAGATCATCCTGTTTTTTTACAAAATCTATATTATTAACATCAATAATCAAAAGCTTTCCCAAATTGTAATTTGAGATCCATTCCTCATAATAATGATTTAGGTTTTTCAGATAATCCAAACGAATACCGGATTCATAATCTCTTGAACGCATTTCTATGCGTTTGATTAATGTGGGAATGTCAGCCCTTAAATAAATTAATAAATCAGGAGCTTTGATGAAGTCTATCATTGAAGAATACAAGGCAAAATAATTGTTGTATTCTCTTTTTTCCATTAGTCCCGATTCGTGAAGATTTTTAGCGAATATGTGCGCATCTTCATATATACTTCGATCCTGTACAATGTTTTCATTTAACTGCGCGAGTTTACGCGTTTGTTCAAAGCGGGAATTCAGAAAATGTATTTGAAGATGAAATGACCATTTTTTCATATCATCATAGAAATCCTTGAGATATGGATTCTCCTCAACCGATTCCAGCTCTACCCTCCAATTATAGTATTTGCCAATTTGCTCAGCTAAAGTAGATTTTCCGGCTCCTATATTTCCGGCTACTGCAATGTGTTTAGGCATGAATTATTTTACGACGTGCTTTTGGAATTTCTTAAAACCAAGATCTTTCTTACCTTTTGTATTCATGGTGTAGGTTGGAATCACAAAGATCAATCCCATATTCAATCTGAAATTTCTGTTTTTTACTTCGTGGTCTTCATCCACAAACACTGATTCTGGGTCGGCAACATTTCTCATTCCCATTACATATTGGGCGCCCATTGTAAATATGGTCCACTCCCCTACATCAATATCTAATCCTGCACCAAATGCCAATCCGGGATCAAAGCTTTTGTAATTGCTTTCGGTATCCAATAATGGTTTTGAAAGCTCCGTGGCATTTATGGGCAATAAATAATTATCCTTACCCGAAATTAAAAATCCTAAAGTAGGGCCAGCAAATACATTTGGACGAATATCAGAATACTGGTCGAAGTTTATTTTGACGAAAAGAGGTACTTCCAGATAATTAAGTCTTAACTGATTGTTATTGCTGGTATATCCGAGTGAATTTCGACCCGAGCTAAAATTTGAACCCTTCATTACGTATTCCATACCGGAATAAATGGTGAAAAACCTTCTGGGCCTGAATTGTAATAATAATCCGCCGTGAAATGCTGTTATCAATTCCGTTCCAACAAATGCATTGCCATCAAAATCCTGACCGGCAGCAGAACTCAAATTCGGACCTAAAGTAATTCCCCATCCAAACATTTGGGAATAGCCCGGTAAGGCAAAAATCAAAAAAGTAATTATTACAAGTAATTTCTTCATATGGCAAAATAACCAAATCTTTTCGAAATGATTTTATTTAAGCTTGAAACAATTATCAATGATTAAACTATCATAGTAATTTTTGGTTGCATTGTATTAGGGTTTTTGATGGAACTCATGTATTATAAATGAATACAAAAAAAACATCTTAAATATGATCAACAAAGATTCAATGATACGGCTTTTCGCATTTTCCATTTCATTGATCGGATTAATTTTAATGCTTCTTTCCTAAAGTTTGTTGAGCAATCCCTTTAACAAAGTAATTTTGTTTTTATAGGGAGGATACCTCAGAGGCAAATCAGGCCAAATTCTTCTCTTAAATATACTTCTCTGATGAGAAAACACTAGAAAGCTTTTTTTTCCTCTGTATTTACCAAAGCCACTTTCTCCAATTCCTCCCACAGGAATTTTCTTTTCTCCAAAATGAGACACCACATCGTTTATACAAGCATCACCCGAAGGATTCTCCGATAATAGCTTGTTTGCAAAATCTTCGTTGTCGGTAAAGACATAAATGGCCAGTGGATTGGGGTTTTTACCTATGATTTTATTTATGTCCAAGATTGATTCATAACTTAAGACCGGAAGAATCGGTCCGAAAATTTCTTCTTGCATTAACAGGCAATCAGTAGTTTCCAATTCTATCAAAGTCGGTTCTATATACAATTGATCTCTTTCGCTTTTACCTCCTGAAATAATCCTTGCTTCCGAAATTAGATTTAATAATCTGTCAAAATTCTTTTGATTGATTATTCTTGGGTAGTCTTGACTCTTGCTCGCATCTTTACCATAAAACTTCCCGATATAGTATTTTATTTTGGAAAGCAGTGCTTCTTTAATGTCTTTGTGAACCAATAGGTAATCCGGAGAGACACATGTTTGCCCTCCATTTAAAAATTTACCCCAAACTATTCTTCTTGCAGCTGTTTCAATGTCTGCATCCTGATGCACAATACATGGAGATTTGCCACCTAGCTCAAGCAGAACAGGACATAAATGTTCTGCAGCTTTTTTATACACGGAATTGCCTATGGCCGTACTTCCGGTAAAAAATATAAAATCAAAAGAAAATTCTAGTAGAGTCTCGCTTTCATTTTTACCTCCTTGTACAACGTCGACATGCCCCGGGTCAAAACAGTTCTTGATAATATCTTCTATTAATTTGCTTGTATTAACTGTTAATTCAGATGGCTTTATAATGGCAGTATTGCCGGCAGAAATTGCACCGATCAACGGAGATATTGCCAAGAGAAAAGGATAGTTCCAGGGACTAAAAATAAGCGTATTCCCAAGTGGAATGGTTTCGGTATATAATTTGGCCGGATAACTTAAAATAGAATAGCCTTTAAAAGTTCTGGAGCTCCATTTTTTGATTTTTCTTATTGCTAGTTTTAATTCGGACTTAATCAGGCCTATTTCTGTTGCAAATACTTCAAAATTACTTTTTTGAAAATCCAGATGCATGGCTTCCATGATCTTGTCCTCATTCGATTCAATCTCCTTTAATAACCTTTTAAGTGCATTTGTCCTTTCTTTGATATTATCACTCATTTCATTTCTGAAAAAATCTCTCTGCCGCTTGACTTTTATTTCAATTTCTTCAAGGGAAGTATAAGTAAGTGTATTAATTGATTGAGATTTTTCGGACATTGTGATCAGATTATTTCTATAACAATGATATTGAAATTAAGAGGAATACAGAAGAAATATTTAAACAGCCCATCTAGAGCCATCAGAGGTATGAGTCTTAAAGTAGAAAATGGCGAAATTCTGGCGCTTTTGGGAGAAAGTGGCAGTGGTAAAAGCAGCTTGTTAAAGATAATTTCCGGAAGGCAAATTGCCGACAGAGGCAAAATGGTTTTCCTCAATGAAGAAAAGAACATCCTCGAAAGTAATTTATCAGGGCAATTTGAAGGCATTCGACTTATCGATCAGGAATCACAATTACCCCTAAATGTTTCAATTAGAGTAGCACTGGAAAGACAATTGTACGATTATAAGAAAAGTTGGGTTAAGGAAAGAATCAGCAGGGTTTCAAATCTTTGTCAACTCAAAGGGCTTCTCGATAGAAAAATTAATGAGATATCGGGAGGGCAAAGACAAAGGGCGGCATTGGCACTGGCCATTGCCGATGAACCAAGACTTTTACTGATGGATGAAGCCTTTACAAATCTGGATTTCTCTTTAAAAAAAGAAATCCAAATGCAATGGATAAATATCATTAGAGAAGAAAATATTTCGGTGATTATGGTAACCCATGATCCAAGAGATTCATTAATGTACGCCGACAGAATTGCAGTAATGCACAAAGGAAGAATTGTACAAAGGGGAAGTCCTGAAGAACTATATCACAGACCAAAGGATTTATATGTGTCCGAACTATTTGGACATACGACAAAAGTTAAAAACAAATTTTACAGGCCGGAAGATTTTAAAATTCTAAATCAAAACGGCAAACTAAAAGGCAAGGTATTATATAAATACTTTCAGGGGAATGGTTATTTATATGTACTGAAAAAAAATACAAAAATTTACAAAGTGTATTCGACAAAGGATATAAATAAAAAGGAATTGATGATCAGTTGGGAAGAATGAAGTTTAATCAGAGCATTATTTAAGAATTTATATTAAAATACATATATTACTAAATCCTTTAGATTGTAATAATTTAAATTATTGAAAAATGAGATTCATACTAAGCCTGGTACTAATGAGTATTTGCACAATTGGCACTGCTCAGAATTTTTTAAAAGCAGATTTATCAAAAGAAGTGGGAAAAAATTATTCTATTTCTTTTGCTGTCTCGGCATCCTTTTTTAATCCAGTTCAGGGAAGAAATCACATTGTAAATATAAAAGTAGATGGCACCCCCGAGGGAGATGTAAATTTCATTTCTGAAGACGTAACCAATTTCTTTGTGAGTGCGGTGATTATGGAAGAGTTGAAATTGATTTCAGATATAAGCCGGCTCACTTTAAAATCATATGCCTACCAATCAAAAATCAATCAAAATGATGTGAATTTAGAATTAAAGCTCACTTTAAAACCGGATCGCGTTGTAGTAAAAGCCAAAAGAATCGGGGGTGGAAATCTTCCGGATATTCCTGATAAAGAGTTCGCTTACAACAAATACATGAAATAAGAAATCGTCTTCAAGCAAAAATCTGAAGCGTATTAATATAGATTTAGCAAATTTATCAAATCCTCCAATGTGTTAGTTTCATTTGGGGATTTGTCTTTTCTCCAGCGCTTCATTCTTGGAAATCTCAGTGCTATTCCGGATTTATGTCTTTTGGATTCGGCAATTCCTTCAAAAGCTATTTCAAAAACCAATTCGGGTTTTACACTTCTCACAGGGCCAAAACGCTCCAATGTATTTTTCTTTACAAAAGCATCTACTTCCCTAAACTCCTGATCACTTAATCCTGAATAGGCTTTTGTAAATGGAACGAGGTTTTCGCCATCCCGGACTGCAAAAGTATAATCAGTATATAAGTTAGCTCTGCGGCCATGACCTCTCATTGCGTAAATCAAAACCGCATCTATGGTTAATGGATCTATCTTCCATTTCCACCAACTGCCCTTTTTTCTGCCTGTTTCATAAATGGATTCTTTTCTTTTCAGCATTAGACCTTCACAATGCAATTCCCTTGAGCGCTTTCGCTCAGATTTTAGCTCCTCCCAGCTATTGAATTCAACAAGTGGGGATAATTTGAAATTGTCATGATCGATGTCATCAATAATTTGTTCTAATTTGCTTCTGCGAATTACAATTGCTTCAGATCTTAAATCCATTCCACTAAGTTCCAGCAGATCATAAGCCATAAATACTACCGGTGTTTTTTCGAGCATTATTTTTGAAATATTCTTTCGTCCAATTCGCGTTTGCAAGGACTGAAATGGCAAGGGTTTTTTATCCTTGAAGGCCAGGATTTCACCATCCAAAACAAAATCGCCGTTTGACTTTTTCAATTCTTTGAATTCAGGATACTTTTCTGTAACCAGCTCCTCTCCTCTTGACCAAACAGCCATCTCTCCTTTTCGATACACTATTTGCCCTCTAATACCATCCCATTTTCTTTCAGCCAGCCATTCACTTGTATTTCCAAGCTTATTTATTTCATTTTCAAGAGGATATGCCAGGTAAAAAGGATAAGGTTTATTTAAATCTTCATTGGGATCGGGTTCAATGATGAGTTTTTGATAAGATTTTTTTGCAGGATCCCAATCACCCATAAGTCTAAGGGCAAGACTGTTTTCGTTTATTCCGGTCGATTTGGCCAAAGCCTTCGTCATCAATTTTTGAGAAATACCAATTCTAAATCCACCGGTCAATAACTTATTGAAAACGAATCGCTCTTCCCTATTTAATTCTGACCAAGTTTTTTTTAAATATTCTTTTTTATCCGCTTCTTCTTTTTCCCTTATCTGAATAAGATCAGTTAATCTTTGACTTAGAGATTTATGGCTTTTTCTTATGGGTTCAGGCAACAAAAGAGCAATGGTTTCAGCCAGATCTCCAACGATATGATAGGATTCTTCAAATAACCAGTATGGAATGTTCGCTTCTTCAGATGCCCATGTTCTGATCATATTTGTTTTGACTGCTCTTTTAGGTCTGCGGCCCGAAAGTAGAGCAATTGTCCAAACTTTGTCCTCATCCTTTGCAGAATTGAAAAAATCTGCCAATGCATTGACACGAACATTCGTTTTTGTAGTCTCATCAAGCTTCGATATTAATTTTGCAAAGTCTTTCATGCTTTAACTGATCCTTCCTCCAAATCATTTAATTCACCTTCAAATGCCGTTTCCAAAACCCGGGCTTTAAATCCTTTTTCATTTAGCCATTTTGAAAAAATAGTTCTATAGCCATGTGTCACATAAATATTTTCAGCTCCACTGCTTTCTACAGCCTGATTCAAACCATTCCAGTCGGCATGATCGGACAATACAAATCCTCTGTCGACATTTCTTCTTCTTTTAGTGCCTCTGAGTGCCATCCAACCCGACGTCTGGCCTTCTGAATAGGCTTTGAACTTTTTAATCCATGCACTACCAGCCGCAGAAGGTGGTGCCATTACAATGGCACCCTTGTATTTTTTTAAGTCTATTTCCGTTGAAATATATTTAGTCTCCGGAATTTTTAATCCCGATTCACGGTACAATTTATTGACGTTTTCTACCGCTCCGTGAGTGAGAATTGGACCTATGGAAGTATCCAAACCCGATAAAACTCTTTGGCTTTTGCCCAGTGCATAAGCATAAATAATGGAGAATTTCCCCTCTTCTTTATTTCTTTTCCACCAGTTATTTATCTCATTAAATACTTCAGAATCAGGTTTCCATTTGTAAACCGGTAATCCAAAAGTGGATTCTGTAATAAAATGATGGCATTTGATAGATTCAAATGAGCCGCTCAATGGATCATTCTCCAATTTATAATCTCCGGAAACCACCCAGATTTCTCCTTTGTATTCTAATCGAACCTGTGCGGATCCGGGAATGTGTCCCGCTGGGTGAAGACTAATTTTTACACCATCCATAGATATAATTTCACCGAAATTCCAGGAATCCACTTTTATCTCTTTTCCAATCCTCGATCTCATTATGGGAATACTCAATGGATGCGCAGCATAGTGTTTCATGCCCCAACGAGCATGATCGGAATGAGCATGCGTAATTATTGCTTTATTGACAGGTTTCCATGGATCAATATAAACATCAGCCTGCTGGCAGTATATTCCCTTATCATTTATCGTTAATAGACCATTTATCATATTTTTCTAACATTGTCTGCTTAACTTAGTTTATAATAGTAAATAAGATTATAACCATGGAAATTGACTGGAATAAAATTATTCATTATACCCAAAAGGGCAATCCCGAACCACCGAGAAGAGTTAAAAAAAGCGATGAAGAGTGGAAAGAAAAATTAAGCGATGAACAATTTCAGATAACCCGATTAAAAGGTACCGAAAGGGCTTTTTCCGGAGAGTACTGTGAGGCACATGATCCCGGAAAGTACGCCTGCGTTTGTTGTGGTGAAGCGTTATTTGATTCGGGTTTGAAATTTGAATCAAGCTCAGGATGGCCGAGTTTTACCGAGCCTATTAAAGAAAATGTTATTAAATACGAAAAAGACTCAAGCTTTGGAATGGTTCGTGTGGAGGTGATGTGCAATGTCTGTGACTGTCACCTGGGACATGTTTTTCCAGATGGACCAAAGCCTTCAGGCCTTCGCTACTGTATCAATTCTGCAAGTATTAAACTGATAGAATAAAAAAGCCGGTATCCCGTCTTAATTCAGGAACCGGCAATTCTAAAGTATTTAATCTTAAGATCTAATTATATTTCTGTGCCTCTTCGTAATTTTTCAATCTGGTGTAGATTGTCTTAAGTGAATTTTTCAAACCGGCATCATCAGGTGCCAATTCATATGCTTTTTTGAAATATGGTATGGCCAAATTAAAGTTCTCCTCCCCTTTCTTTTCAAGTGCAACTCCTTTTGACTGATAAGTTTTCAAGTCCATGTTATTCACTTCCTTATAAATACTAGCCGCCTTATTGTAATAAAAGGCACCGAGATTATAATTGGCATCCAGATTGGCCGGATTAAGCTCCAGCGCTTTTTTATAATTTTCAACCGCCAAATTGCCGTAATTGCTGGCTTCTTCACCTTCAGCATTTTCTCTCATTTGATCGTATAATTGTCCTAGTCGTGAATAGAGTCCATCATTTTCAGGATCATTTTCAAGGTTTTTCTTAACATTTGAAATGGCCTCATCCAATCTGTTAGATTTCAGATATACATTAAATTCAGTTGTCAAAAGATCCTTTATTTTTTCCTTTTTGGCGTTATTATTGACTTCGAGACCTTTGCTTATGTATTCTAAAGCTTTATCGTACTCTTCCTTAGCCACATAGTTATTGGTTACAGCGATGTAGGCAAAATGGTCATTAGCTCCCATTTCATCGATCATTTTCTTATAGAGTGTAAAGGCTTTGTCAAAATCCTTCATTCGCTCTGCTGCAATGGCTGCATTTAATGCGGCATTGGTATCTTTATCATTGATCATTATTGCTACTTCAAAGGCTTTTATGGCATTGGCATTATCACCGGCATTGATATTTTCAAGCCCCGTATTAAATGTCAAGACATAAACCACATTATTGAGTTTTTGCTTGGCATCCTTGGCATCGTCCTGTCTTTTTGAATCGTCAAGCGACATGGCTTTTTTGAAACTTTCAGTAGCAATCTTGGCTGCTTCTATTTTCGGTACTCCGGCATTGTTGTCTGCGGGTAATCGCATAATTTCAGCATAAACATCACCACGATAGACCCATGTTTTCGAGTCGCCTTTAGTTTGCTCATGATTAACTGCCTTATCGATATTTTCTCGCGCATATGCCAATTTTTTTGCAGCATCTGCAAAATTCTCCTGAATTAATAATTCCTTGGCTTCCTGCAATGCAAAATGTGTATTGGTTCTGGCCGATTTTTGTCCAAAACCTGTACTAGAAACTAAAAGGAGCATCAAGAGCACTCCTAAAGATTTAATTGTGGATTGATATAAGTTCATATTCCTAAAATTTATTCCTTGTTATTGCTTTCGTCTTTATTGTCTTCCTCTTCCGAGGTATTATCCTTGCTTTCATCATTTTTGGACTCTGAAGTTTCTTCATCACTAGCTTCCTGAATTTCCGGATCAGATTCCATTTCCTCGATGTACTCTATTTTTGCTACCGAAGATATTGCGTCTTTATCGTTCAATCGTATCAGTTTTACACCCTGCGTTGCTCTACCCATTACTCTTAAGGTATTGACTTCCATACGGATTGTTATTCCTGATTTATTAATGATCATCAAATGATCTTCATCCCGCACATGGACGATGGTTACCAACTCACCGGTTTTTTTGGTAACATTCATAGCCTTTACGCCTTTTCCACCACGGTTTGTTTCACGGTATTCCTCAATTTTTGAGCGTTTACCATAACCATTTTCCGAAACAACAAGCAAATCTTCTTCAATGCTGTTTGCAGTAACCATGCCAACTACTTTGTCTTTTGCTGAGGCAAGTTTAATACCCCTTACTCCGGCAGCGGTTCTTCCCATGCCTCTGACTTTGCTTTCATGAAAACGTATGGCACGGCCTGATTTTAATGCCAATATCACAAAGGCATCGCCGTCGGTGAGCTTTACATTTAATAATCTATCGCCTTCATTAATGGTTATGGCATTAATTCCGTTTTGTCTCGGACGGGAATAAGCCTCCAGGCTGGTTTTCTTTATAATGCCTTTCTCTGTACCAAAAACAAGGTAATTATTATTGATATAATCCTCATCTTTTAGATTTTTAACGGCAATTACAGCCCGTATTTTATCATCTTTTTCAATGTTAATTACATTTTGAATCGGACGGCCCTTGGCAGTCTTACTTCCTTCCGGAATAGCATATACTTTTTCCCAAAATACTTTTCCGGATTCGGTAAAAAACAAAAGGTAATTATGCGTTGTGGCTATGAATAAATGTTCTGTGAAATCCTCTTCTTTGGAAGAAGCACCCCTTGAACCAACCCCTCCTCTACCCTGAGTTTTGAATTCTGTTAATGCCGTTCTTTTTATATATCCTTCATGAGAAATAGTAAGAACCATGCTTTCATCAGGTATAATGTCTTCTATGTCTATGTCATCGGCCGAGTGAACGATATCTGTTCTTCTTTCATCGCCGTACTTGTCTTTCATTTCATCAAGTTCATCCTTGATGATTTGCATTCTAAGGTCTTTATCACCAAGTATGGCTTTCAGCTTACCGATAAGCTCCATCACCTCTTCGTATTCTTTCTTGATTTTATCACGCTCAAGACCAGTGAGTCTTTGCAAACGCATTTCAAGAATGGCTTTCGCCTGAATTTCGCTCAACTTAAATTGCTCTACAAGACCTTTTTTTGCTATTTCGGCATCCCTGGAACTTCTAATTAGAGCAATAACTTCATCCAGATTATCAAGAGCAATCAAATAACCTTCCAGAATATGCGCTCTCTTTTCAGCTTCATCCAGTTCGTATTGCGTTCTTCTTGTAACAACTTCGTGTCTGTGCTCCACGAAATACATGATGAGTTCCTGCAAATTGAGAGCTTTTGGTCTGCCTTTAACAAGCGCAATATTATTTACGCTAAATGAAGACTGTAGCTGTGTGTATTTGTATAAATTATTAAGAACAATATTTGGAATAGCATCTCTTTTTAATTCATACACAATCCTCAGGCCTTTTTTATCAGATTCATCCCTGATATCAGAGATACCTTCCATTTTCTTTTCATTGACGAGAATGGCTGTTTTCTCTATCATGTTGGCCTTGTTCACCTGAAATGGAATTTCAGTTACAATGATTTGTGCCCGGTTCTCTTTAGTGATTTCAATTTCCGCTTTAGCGCGAAGTACAATTCTCCCCCTGCCGGTTTCAAATGCCGATTTAACACCGCTGTATCCATAAATTGTACCGCCCGTTGGAAAATCAGGTGCAGTGACATATTGCATCAATTCCTCAATGCTAATATCATTATTATCTATATATGCTTTTGTACCTTCAACTACCTCACTTAGATTATGAGGTGCCATATTTGTGGCCATACCCACTGCAATTCCCGAAGCGCCATTGACAAGCAGATTGGGATATTTGGCAGGTAATACGGTTGGTTCTTTTAAGGAATCGTCAAAATTTAGTGCAAAATCAACCGTGTTCTTGTTGATGTCATTTAATAATTCCTCCGCAATTCTTGTTAATCGCGCTTCTGTGTAACGCATCGCAGCAGGAGAATCACCATCGATTGAACCGAAGTTACCTTGTCCGTCAACTAGTAAATATCTCAATGACCATGGCTGTGCCATTCTAACCATCGTATCATAAACGGAGGCATCCCCATGCGGGTGATACTTACCCAGAACTTCCCCGACGATCCTCGCTGATTTTTTATGAGGTTTATTGTAGTTCAACCCTAAATCGAGCATCCCATAAAGGACTCTTCTGTGTACTGGTTTTAATCCGTCTCTAACATCCGGAAGTGCTCTTGAAACAATTACCGACATAGAATAGTCGATATAAGCACCTTTCATTTCATCCTCAATATTGATTGGAATGATATTCTCTCCCTCGGCCATATTTGCTTAAGCTTTTTCTTGTCTAATTAGCGCGCTAAATTATTAAAATTAATGCTTTAAACGTTGTTTTTTCTAATTAAAAACCCCAATCATCTTCTTCTTCCTCTTCTTCCTGCAATTCTTTCTTTAATCGCTCTTCTCTTTCTTTGGCAATTTGTTTTTTGCTTTTCTTTTTTTCTTTTTGCTCTTCCTTGGTTTCTTTTTGATTATCCTCTGTTTTTCGCTCTTTTAGCTCTTCTGTATTGCTTTCTTCTGGGCCTACTTCAGTTTTTTTCTCTGCATTAACAGGCTTTCGAATTACGGGATCTTCTTCTTTGATATTTTCAATGTCCCAGGGGTCTCCGGCAGGTTCTTTTTTTACCTCCTCTTCCTCTTCGCCTTTTCTTTTTTTCTTTTTTTGTTTTTTATTCAAATTTTCGTCCTCAGGTGCAAAATTATCTCCGCCTAAAGAATCCTCCACATAAAACTCATCGTCCATGAATTCATCGCCTCCAAAATCTGAGCTGTCATTGCTGACGAGCATATCTCTTGCTTCTGCTCCTTCTATATCCGGACCATCCCATGGAATTTTGTCAGGCGATTTATCGCGTTTGTAATCTCTTCCAACTCTGGGGTTTTGAAAAGCGTACCAGGGACGAATTTTTGATTTGAATTTTTCTCCCGAATGGCGATGCTCCATTCGCACACGACAACCGTTGACCTGGCATTTTTTTGAACAAGAAGACATGGATAAAAGCATTACCATGACCAAAATTAAAACGATATGAAGTGATTTAAACTTCATTTCTTTACGCTGTAGGTAGCGATAAATTTTTTAAATAAGGGTAAACTGTTTAGTTCCAATTTATTGCCAATATCCACGATTGTTTCAAATTGCAATCTGGAGATGTTTTTCGATTGTATCAATTCATCATCGTGATTCATAAAAAATGAGGTAAGCATCCTTGTAAACAATACAGGAGCATTGAGTAAATCTTTTTTTAAATCCTGACTTGATACATCACCGGTTTCCAGCATATTGCGAAATAAGGTATTGTGCTGAAAAGTTATTTTTAAAATAGACTTTAAAACTTCAAAAAATTCTTCTTCCCAGAGATCGTATTTTTTGATTAAAAACATCATTGCGCTTGTTACAGGGTCTTTTTTTAACCAAAACTTGCCCTTGGAATAGGAACGTGCCTTTCTTTGAAGTCTTCGCTCCTCAAAGAATGAAATCTTTCCATCTGCAAGTGCTATTTTAAGGGAAGGCATCATAAAGATGAGTCCAAGAAAGTCCTGATCGCTAATCTCCATAAATGGAGCTTCCTTTTGCAGGAACCGTTTTTTTAGTTTATAAACTTTATCACGAAGCGTATCATCCTCTATTATCGACTCTATTTCGAGTTCAGTCAGCAATGATTAATCCATGTCTAATAATGCAAAATTAATCATTTTTATACTTATCCTCTAATTTTCAGTCAATTGATAAACTTATAAGTGCATTAAAGAACAATTTGACTAATTTCAGTTTATATAAGTGATTATGACAAAAATTTTGCTCACAGGTTCAACGGGGTACATTGGCAGACGTATCCTTCCAATTCTTCTTTCAAAGGGATACGAGGTGGTTTGCCCCGTCAGGGTAAAAAGCAGGTTTGACTTTAAAGACTTTGATGAGGAAGAAATAAATCGAATCAATGTAATTGAAGCCGATTTAGGTAATAAAGAAGTATATAAAAGCTTTCCTGAGGATATAGACTATGCGTATTATCTCGTTCACTCCTTGACGATGGGTTCGGGCAAATTTGAAGAACACGAAAGTCAAATTGCAGATATATTTAAAGAGTATCTTGATCAAAGCTCTATTAAACAGGTAATTTATCTCAGTGGAATTGTCAATGATGAGGACCTCTCCGAGCACCTCAGGTCTCGAAAAAAAGTAGAAGACATCCTTTCCGAGTCTAAGGTACCATTAACCGTATTGCGAGCGGGAATTGTCATAGGCTCCGGAAGTGCTTCTTTTGAAATCATAAGGGATCTTGTCGAGAAATTACCCATAATGGTTGCTCCCAAATGGGTCAACAGCAAGTGTCAGCCGATTGGTATCGCCAATGCATTGGAATATCTAACAGGTATTATAGGAAACAAAGAAAGTTTTAATAAAAGTTTTGACATCGGAGGATCTGATGTATTAACTTATAAACAAATGCTTCTCGGTTTTGCCAAAACCCGAAAACTTCGCCGCTGGATCATAACCGTCCCTGTATTGACACCAAAACTGTCCTCAAAGTGGCTGTATTTTGTTACATCCACATCTTATGCCTTGGCTACAAATCTTGTAGATAGTTTGAAAAATGATGCCGTATGTGAAAATAATGATATCGACAATCTGCTCCGCATAGAAAAACTCGATTATGAAGAATCCTTAAAACGGACTTTGGTAAAAGTGAAAAATGGAGAAATTATTTCCAGCTGGAAAGACTCCTTTCAGGATTCTGAATTGAGGGAGGTATTTCTCAAAAAACTTGAAGCCCCAACATATGGCTGTTTCAAAGATCGACAAGAATTAGAATTTAAAAATCCTTCAGATAAGGTTATTGACAATATTTGGCGCATAGGCGGCGATAGAGGCTGGTACTATGCGAATTTTCTTTGGAGTCTCAGAGGTTTTATAGATCAGATATTTGGCGGCGTTGGTTTGAGAAGGGGAAGGCGCAGTCCTAACGACCTCAAGAGAGGTGATGCCCTTGATTTTTGGAGAGTTCTGGATGCAGATAAAAAAAACGGCCGCTTATTGCTTTATGCAGAAATGAAATTACCCGGTGAAGCCTGGCTGGAGTTTAAAGTCGAAAAGCGGGAAGGTAAAAAAATCTTAATCCAAACGGCAACTTTTCGTCCATTGGGATTATTGGGAAGATTGTATTGGTATGCTGTATATCCATTTCATTTGTTTATTTTCGGTGGTATGGCAAGAAAAATTACCAATCAATTGGATTGAGATCAAGTCCTGTTATTAAGAATTAATTAAGAGAAATAACATAATCTATTTATACCATGAAAAGAAAAGCAAGAGCAATCTGGAAAGGAAAGGGAATCGACGGAAGCGGTAAAATGAGCGCGCAGAGCGGTGCCTTCAAAGATTTAAATTTCACTGCGAAAACCCGTTTTGAAGATGATCCGGGTACTAATCCTGAGGAATTGATCGCGGCAGCACATGCGGGATGCTATACCATGCAATTGAGTTTTAATCTTCAGGAGGCGGGCTATGTGGCAAAGGAATTAGATGCGGAATGCATTATTGAAGTAAAAGATTTTCATGTTCAAAGCTCGCACATTGTTTTAAATGCTAAGGTAGAAGGCATCGGTGAAGAGGAATTTGAAAAACTGGTAAGACATGCCGAGAAAAATTGCCCTATTTCAAAATTATTGGATACAAAAATATCCGTGGAATATACTTTGAATAAATAGTCTAGGTTTTTCATTCTAAAAAATATCCTGCGATTTATCATGGTCAATCAGAGTTTCTTGTCGATAATTCTGATGGGGAGTAGAAGATTTTTAATCTAAGGACTCACCCCTCTCAGAGGCATCCTGAGATTTTTTATTTAAGGAGACTCTGAGATCCAGAGGAGAATAATCTCTAAAATCCGCTTTAATCAACCGGTTCTTCTTCCCCAGATGATAATATGCTGCACTAGAAGCGGAATATTGCGTAAAATCATTTACTAATTTCCATTTCCCGGATACGGGATTATGGTGAATATAGTCGGCAACTCTGTTGAGTGAACTCATCCCAATTACCATTTTCGCATCAAAAGAAATACGAAATACCTGGTGTCTTTTCCCTTTTGCTGATTCATTGACTTGAACAGCTTCCTTTAGTTTATGAAGGATGATTTTTTCCTTTTTAGATCTTAATCTTTTAACAATTTCATATGCCATAAATCGCTTTGCCTCACCAATGACAAGTTTAAAATTGGTACAAAATGAATAGACAAAAACCAATAAATGTATGTGATTCGGCATCATCACGTAGGCACTGATTAATATTCCTTTATCATTCAAACGCGACAGCCATAAATAAAAATAGTCCTCCAATTCAGTTAGCTTGAATAATGGAAGCCACTTATGACAAGTAAAGGTGAGGAAGTAAAAACAATCATTATCGGGATGAATTCTGTGTGTGGACATGTTCAATAAAACGGAAAATAGATTACTCGTAAATTGGAAATTTCGTGAAAGCTTGATCTGGATTTGTCAATCAGTGTTCTCTTCGATTAACACAGATGGGGAGGTAATGAGTGTTCTTTCAGATCTTGAATTTTTTGAAAATTCAGTCTGAATTTGTCAATCAGTGTTTTCTACGAATAACACTGATGGGGAGGTATCGTAAATTGGAAATTTCGTGAAAGCTTGATCTGGATTTGTCAATCAGTGTTTTCTTCGAATAACACTGATGGAGCACTAAAAAAAAACCATCCCGATATTTATCGGGACGGCTAATTCGTAATTCTTAATTTTTAATTCGTAATTGAATCTGAGCCCCCAGAAGCCAGCCTTCGTTCCTTCGGCTGATAAAGATTCTCAGCTGATCCTTGTGATTCCCGAATAGTTCTCCTTCAATACAATTAGATTTCTCCATCAGGTCGATGGTTCGAATCCAGAATTCTTATAAACAAAAAAGCCATCCCGATATTTAAAGGGACGGCTAATTCGTAATTCTTAATTTTTAATTCGTAATTGAATCTGAGCCCCCAGAAGCCAGCCTTCGTTCCTTCGGCTGATAAAGATTCTCAGCTGATCCTTGTGATTCCCGAATAGTTCTCCTTCAATACAATTAGATTTCTCCATCAGGTCGATGGTTCGAATCCAGAATTCTTATAAACAAAAAAGCCATCCCGATATTTATCGGGACGGCTAATTCGTAATTCTTAATTTTTAATTCGTAATTGAATCTGAGCCCCCAGAAGGATTCGAACCATCGACCTACTGATTACAAATCAGTTGCTCTGACCAACTGAGCTATGGAGGCTTTTATTCGCTATCTGCGAAATTTGTGCAAATCTATAAAGGTGAAATGAAAAAGCAAATTTTACTTATCGATCTGTCGCAATAATTTTATTTTGTCTTTTAATTTTTGAATTTGCTCCTCGGCCTGATCGACTTTGCTTTGCACATCATCTTTGAGTTTTTCTGCATTTTTAGTTGATGCAAAAAACTCCATATTGTTTTTTAATGTGACGGCATTATCCTGAAGTTTAGAGATTTGTCTTCGCATTTTATCTATTTCTCCATGAATATTTCTGGATCCTTTAAAATCGGATTTCATCATAAGCGCCCTCAATTTGGTTTTGGCCATTTCAAGGCTGTCTTCCTTAAAATCATTCGCTTTTTCAATTATAGAATCAATGGCTTCATTGATGGCTTTTTTAGATGATTTAATTGCTTTTTTAGGTACAAATCCTAAGTCGGTCCACTCTTTAATGAGATTTTCAACTTCCTCAAGATTCTCTTCTCTAAGCGATTTCAAAGTCTTTATTTTTTCAACAATCTCATTTTTCTTTCGAAGGTTGGCTTCAAAATCCTTTTCTCTTTCTTTTTGATTGCCACGTAAATTATCAAAGAAGGCATCACAGGCCGATTTGAAACGCTTATAAACATCTTCGCTCTTTTTCCTGGGTGCAGGCCCGATATTCTTCCACTCTCTTTGAATTTGCTTGACTTTCTCCGATTGCTGCGCCAGATCTTCTGTTGATTTATTTATTTCTTCAACCTGTTCGCACAATTTCACCTTGAGATCATAATTTTTCTCCCTAGCCTCATCCAGCGCTTTAAAAAACTGTTGCTTGCTTTTAAAAAATCCTTTGAAATGTGACCAAAAAGACTTTGATATTTCCTTAGATAATTCTCTGGGAACCGGACCTATTTTTTTCCACTCTTCCTGAATATTCAATATCTCTCTCGACTTTTCATTCCACTCTGAAATTTTATCCGAACTGTAATCGATAAATGTTTCAAGCTTTGTGATCAGTACTTTTTTCTTTTCCAGATTTTCGTCGAGTTTTTTCTTAAACTCTGCAGCTACAACTTGTTTTCTTTCATGAACTTTATCAGAAATATTTTTGAACTCCTCCCAAAGCTGAGCTCTTATTTCCTGTGGAACCGGCCCTATATGTTTGTATTCTTCATGCAGTTTTTTTAGTTCTGCTACGGCTGCATTTACCGGATTTATAGTTAATAATTCCTTCGCCCTTTCAATGACCTCTTTCTTAAGTTTTTCGTTTTTCTTTCTGTCGAGATCCTTTAATTCAAAAAAGATGCTTCTTTTATCATAAAAACGATCTCTAAGCGCATTAAAATTAGCCCAAAGTTCTCTGGTATAATTGTTCGGAATTGGTTCTGCATTTTTCCATTCGGACTCAATCTCTTTGAGTTTTTTTATTCCAACATTATCCTCTTCCTCATCCACAAACTGACGGAGTTCTTCAAGCAACTCTTCTTTCCTTTTTAGATTTTCCTCTTTTAACTGGTTGAGATCCGAATGCGCCTTCTTTTTCTTTTCTTTGAATCCATCGTAATAGGTTTTGAACTGCTGGACCAGGTCTTTGTCTTTGGTAAATTCAAAATCATCTTTGGTATTTCCCTCTTCTTTGAGAAATTCTTCAAGTGCCTGTTCTTTGTCCTGATCAATCAAATGAAAAAATGCCTCCTTAATAGCATCAATTCTTTTTTCAGAAATCTTGATGATGTCCTGACCCGTATCTTCTTTTATCTTTTCGAGTAACTCTTCCTTGTTTAATTTATCGTAGTCTTCTTCTTCGTGTTCTTCGTGGTCTTCATCATCAAATTCGTATACTTCGTGATGTTCTTCCGAGGATTTTTCCTTATCCCCTTTCTCTTCTTTTGGGCTTTTTTCTTTCGGGCTTTCTTCTTTTTTTACTTTCGACGTTTTATCCTCTGAAGCTTTTTTTGAATCCTCACTTGGTGCTTTTTCTTCTTTCTTACCCTTTTTTTTCTCAGCAGGTGCTTCTTTGCCTTTCTTTACGTCAAAACCGGAAAGTGCATCTTCTACCTTGACTTCAGTTTCTGTCTTGTCACTCTCTTTTGGTGCTTTTTCAGAAGGGGGATTTAAATCTTTGTCCTCTTTAGATTTTTTCTTACTCTGCTCTTCCCCGGGCAGTCCTTTGTTTTCTTCCTTCTTGTCGTCCATATCCTAATCATTTAGGTTCAATGCTCAATTCAATCTGGGGTCGGAAGGCGAATTTGCCAGCCATTTCAGCTCACCTCCCATAATTTCCAAAACCCGTTTCCACATATTGGTGGAATCGGCTTCAAAAATACTATTATCACCAAGGTCTGCGACAAACCATGATTTCTCTTCAATTTCGCGATCCAGCTGTCCGGCGTCCCAACCGGAATAACCAATAAAAAATTTAATTTTATCAAGGTCGATCGAATCGCTGATGATCTTGATTTTCAATTGTTCAAAATCGCCGCCCCAATAAATACCATTGGCCAGCTCAATTGAATCTATGATTTCATTTCCTAATTTATGAATGAAATGCAATGTATTTTGTTGAACAGGTCCACCAATTAAAAGTTCTTTGGCATTGCCTTCCAGGTCTTCCAATACCTCCCCTAATTTTACTTCTATTGGTCTATTAAGCACAAGGCCAAAAGTCCCATTTTCATTGTGCTCGCAAATAAGTATAACACTCCGGTCAAAATTCGGATCTTTCAGAAATGGTTCTGATATCAGAATACTGCCTTTCTTAACTTCGGGCATGTTGTAATCCGGATATAAATTAATGTTCATATTTAATGCAATGCTGCTCTTATTGGCAAGTTATTTAAAATTTCCTTTTCTAAGGCATCCCATTCATCAAGACGCTTATAAACTTTGTCTTCATCTTCATAATTCAAAGCCATTTTAACAAAAATATTGCCATGTTTTGCCTCTGAGGCCCATAAATTATGATAAAACTTTTTCAATTCGTGGTCTTCAATATTCTCATAAATCAAACGAAATCGTTCTGCCCCACGGCATTCCACTACAGAAGCCAGCAATAAGCGGTCAATAAATCGCTCTTTCCTACCCGAATGACAATGCTTTAGCAATTCAGACACATAGGGGTCTTTCGGTATCTCATGCACCAAAGAAATATTTCTCGACTCCATAATCTTATAAACCTCCTGAAAATGCTCGAGTTCTTCAACGGCGGTTTCTATCAACTCGGGAATGATTTCTATTCGATCGGGATATTTTGCCACCAAACTCATCGCCATTGCTGAGGCCTTCCTTTCGCAATCCGCATGATCCTGAAGAAATGAATTGAAATCAGATAATACCGCTTCTACCCATTCTTTTTTACTGACACCGCTTAATTCTATACTTAGTTTCATTATTTTGCCGAGGTAAATACCAAAAAATATATTTGATAGCAAAAATAAAAACCAAAAAGCGTATTTCGGTTTTTTATTGATATGACAAAGCCCTCAAAGGAAATCGCAGATTTAAGAAGAGAATATACTGCTTCGCAATTGGATGTTGATTCGGTACTCACTGATCCAATTATGCAATTCAGAAAATGGTTTGATGAAGCCGGTAATTCAGACATATTGGAGCCAAATGCAATGGTCCTTTCTACCATTGATCAAAATAGCAGAGCAACTCAAAGAACCGTATTACTAAAAGCTATTGATAAAGACGGTTTTGTATTCTACACCAATTATACCAGTCGAAAGGCGAAACACATCGAAAATAATCCTAATGTATCTGTGCTTTTTCCGTGGTATGAACTCGAACGCCAGGTGAGCATTGAAGGTAAAGTTGAAAAAGTCAGCACCGCTCAATCCTTAAAATATTTCTTAAGCAGACCTTTTGGAAGTCAGTTGGGGGCATGGGTTTCAAATCAGAGCGAAGTCATAAGCTCCAGAAGCATTTTAGAAGAAAAACTCGCTCAAATGAAATCCAAATTCAACAAAGGAAAAGTGCCTTTACCTGATTTTTGGGGAGGCTATAAAATTATTCCCGAGCGAATTGAATTTTGGCAAGGACGATCAAATCGATTGCACGATAGAATTGAATTTAAAAAAGAATTAGAAAACTGGAAGATTCAAAGGCTCTCACCCTAATAGAAAAATACCTCAAAAGGGCTACATTAAGAAGTCAATTGATAAAACAGGATCCTCACCCCGATCTTGATTTTATTGTTGTAATTCCCGCTTTCTCTGAAAAGCATCTTGGCGATACTCTAAAATCTCTGCTCAACTGTGAAAATGAAAATATTCGCGTAGAAATTCTTGTAATTGTCAATGACCGTATTGATAGCAGTAAGGAAACTAAGGAAATCAATAAAAATACAATCCGGGAATTGGATCGGATTTCAAAGGAAAATTCCAATGATAGTATCAGGATTTATTATAGCTATCAGGGAGATTTGGATAAAAAACACGGAGGAGTAGGCCTGGCCCGGAAAATAGGTATGGATGAAGCGCTTCGCAGGGCTTATTCGATTCAGTCTTTTGGTTTGCCTATCATTTGTCTGGATGCAGATTGCACTGTTAGCAGCAATTACCTTATGCAAATCCACACACATTTTAAACAAAACTATGACTCACCGGGAGCATCCATATATTTTGAACATCAATTGGAAAACGAAGCCATTGTCTATTACGAATTATTTCTCAGATATTATGTCAATGCACTTCGATTTGCAGGATATCCATTTGCCTATCATACGGTTGGGTCCAGCATGGCTGTTCGTGCCCTGGAATATGCCATGGAAGGTGGAATGAATCGGAGAAAAGCAGGAGAAGATTTCTATTTTATTCATAAAATAATTCCCAGAGGCCATTTTGGTGAAATTAATAGTTGTACCGTTTATCCATCGGCCAGAAAATCAGAGCGCGTGCCATTTGGGACAGGAAAAGCCATGATAGAGTTTGAGAAAAATTCTGAGAAATATCTCAATTTTTATGATTTTGAAATATTTGTCGATTTAAAAAAAGTAGTGTCACAGATAGATGAGTGGTATAAATGCCGAAATACTCCAAAATATTTAGAGCTTTCTTATAGTGCTTTACCTAAAGTTTTTAAATCATATATTGAATTGACAGAATTTCTATGGCAGATAAATGAAGCTAAAGAAAACAGCTCATCTCAAAAAAACTTTAACAAAAGGATATTTCAATGGCTGGATGCCTTTACCATCCTAAAATTGATTCACTTTGCAAGAGATCATTGTTATCCCAATTCAAATGCTTTGGGTTGTGCAAATCGCTTGTTAATCAACACAGGATTTTGTAAAAATGAAATATCAAATGTGTCTGAATTGCTTTCTGAATTTCGCAAAATTGATAGAAAGGGAATTTTGTTAAATCAGATGCGAAATATCTGAGATACCGATGGCTCTTTTTTGAATCAGGCCTTCTCCAAATTCAACGCCTATTTGATGGCCTAGATTTCTGGCCCTTGCTTCAAAAAACTTCCAGAATTTTTGACTTGAAAGATATGTTTCGTGTTTCTCTTCGCTATTCGGATCGTAAAACTGACTGCGATAGGCTTTAATCGAGTCCATTCTTTTATCCCAATATGGAGACACATCCACGATTATACTTGGTTGAAGTTCGCGGTCCTGTAGGTAATGGTATAGGTTATTGGCCTTCCACCTCTCCTGCTTTTTCCCTTCCCAAAATGTTTCGTAATTCAACAATCCAGCATAAAAATGTGCCCTTTCAACCATTCTTGCTGCTTTTCCATGATCCGGATGCCGATCTTCAGGGGCATTGGCAAGGATTATTTCAGGTTGGAATCTTCTGATTTGCTCTACAAGCATTATTATATTTTCATGTGATTCCTCAAAGTACACATCCTCAATTTCCAGATTATGCCTTTCGCTTAATCCTAAAATTTTAGCCGCATTTGATGCTTCTTTTAAACGGAGCTCAGGGGTACCCCTCGTTCCCATTTCTCCTTTAGTAAAATCTACAATGGCCGCCTTTTTCCCATTTTCGGTAAAAGACAAAATGATACCCGAACAACTCATTTCTATGTCGTCGGGATGTGCACCAAAAGCCAGTAGATCTACTTTCATTAAATAATTCCTTCTTCAGTGAGCCAGCGTTCTGCATCGAGGGCCGCCATACATCCTGTCCCTGCCGCAGTTACAGCCTGTCTGTAAACTTTGTCAGCGGCATCACCACTTACAAATACACCCGGGATCTTTGTTTTTGAGGTTCCCGGTACTACTTTCAAATAGCCAGTTTCATCCATATCCAATTGGCCTTCAAAAATATCCGTATTTGGTTTATGGCCAATGGCTACAAAAAATCCACCAATTTCTATTACTTTCTTTTCTCCTGTTTTATTGTTTAATAAACGCACTGAATGCACTTCCTCATCGCCAAGAATTTCATCTGTTTCATGATTCCAGAGTACTTCGATGTTCTTAGAATTAAAAACCCGTTCCTGCATGATTTTAGAAGCGCGCATTTCATCTCTTCGGACAATTAGATAAACCTTAGAGCAAATTTTTGATAGATAAGTCGCTTCCTCGGCCGCAGTATCGCCTCCCCCTACAACTGCTACATCCTGTCCTTTAAAAAAGAAACCATCACAAACGGCACAGGCAGAAACGCCTTTGGAGTTAAACTTTTGCTCAGACTCCAAACCGAGCCATTTGGCCGAAGCACCTGTAGAAATAATTACGGTGTGAGCCAGCACTTCATGTTCTTCATCTACCACCAATTTTTTCGGGTTGGCGTTTAAATCTACGGATGTCACCATACCATAGCGTATATCACTTCCAAAACGCTCGGCTTGTTTTTGAAAATCTATCATCATCATGGGTCCGTTGATGCCATCGGGATAGCCGGGATAATTTTCAACATCATTGGTAATGGTAAGCTGCCCGCCAGGTTGACCTCCCTGATATAAAACCGGCTCCATACCTGCTCTGGCTGCATAAATGGCTGCTGTGTATCCTGCAGGACCCGATCCTATTATTACGGTATTGTAGATTTTATTTTCGCTCATTATTATTATTTCTAGGCTTTAATTTAGATTGCAAAAATGTAATATTTCAAAAATAAAAAAGGTCTATAGAAAGACCTTTTTTAAACTGATATATTAATGAGAAAAAAACATGTTTGTTTTATTCACTTTCTGTCTTTTCAGGTTTTGGAAGGAGAACTTTTCTGGAAAGTTTGAATTTTCCTGTTCTTTTATCTACATCCAGTAATTTTACCATGATCTCCTCTCCTTCTTCAAGGACATCTTCTACTTTCTCTACCCTTTCCCACTTTATCTCAGATACATGTAAAAGTCCCTGTTTGCCGGGAAGGAATTCAATAAATGCTCCATAAGGCATAATGGACTTCACTGTTCCTTCGTAGGTCTCTCCTACTTCAGGTACAGCAATAATTCCCTTAATCCAATTAATGGCCGCTTCCATGGCCACTGCATCTGAAGAGAAAATATTTACATGGCCTTTGTTATCAATTTCTTCAATAACAACAGTTGCACCGGTTGTATTTTGTATTTCCTGGATCACTTTTCCACCCGGGCCTATCACAGCACCGATCATGTCTTTTTCAATGACCATGTTCGTTGATCTTGGAGCAAAAGGCTTAAGATCAGAATTAGGAGCAGAAATGGTTTTGTTCATTTCGTTCAAAATATGAAGTCTGCCTTCATTGGCTTGCTTTAGAGCTTTTACCAAAATTTCATTGGATAATCCGTCAATTTTGATATCCATTTGACAAGCAGTAATTCCTTTGGTAGTACCGGTTACTTTAAAATCCATATCCCCAAGATGATCTTCATCACCAAGGATATCAGAAAGAACAGCATATTTTCCGGTTTCAGCATCGGTGATCAATCCCATAGCTATTCCGGAAACAGGCGAAGATATTTTGATACCCGCATCCATAAGTGCCAATGAACCTGCGCAAACAGTAGCCATTGAACTCGAACCGTTGGACTCCATAATATCTGAAACTACACGAATTGTATATGGATTATTCTCATCTGTGGGAATAACTCTTTTCAATGCTCTCAAAGCCAGGTTGCCATGACCGATTTCTCTTCTTCCCGGTCCTCGATTAGGCCTCACCTCTCCAGTAGAAAATCCAGGGAAATTGTAGTGAAGCATAAACTTATTGGTTCCTTTACGCATTGCTGAATCAATCAATTGCTCATCAAGCTTTGTTCCCAATGTGACTGTCGTTAAAGATTGCGTTTCGCCTCTCGTGAAAATAGCCGAACCATGCGCAGAAGGCAGATAGTTAATTTCAGTCCATATAGGTCTTATTTCATCTGTTTTTCTACCATCCAAACGGATATGAGTATCCAATAAGGCTGTTCTGGCTGCTTTCTTCTCTACGTCATGATAGTATTTTCCAATAAGGAATGAATCGTATTCATGATCTTCAGGCAAGCTTGCGACAAATTCTTCTTTTACAGCACTAAATTTTTCCTTTCTCAGGTTTTTATCGGCTATACCTTCTTTACATATATCATAAACCTTTTGATAAGTAGCTTCATGAATCATTTTCTGAAGTTCCTCATCCGAGTTTTCATGACTGTATTCTCTTTTCTCTGTTTTGCCCAACTCTTTTTCTAATTCTTTTTGAGCCTGGCAATGTAATTTGATCTCGGCATGTCCAAATTGGATGGCTTCGATCATTTCCTCTTCGGAGACTTCTGCAAACTCCCCTTCAACCATTGACACATTATCAGCTGTTGCGCCTACCATAATGTCAATATCGCTTTCGATTATTTCAGCCGGTGAAGGATTACATTTGAATTTGCCATCAACCCGAACCACTCTGGTTTCAGAAATAGGTCCGTTGAACGGAATATCTGAAATGGATAAAGCCGTGGAAGCAGCAAGAGCTGCAAGGGCATCCGGTGCTACATTATCATCGGCAGATATCATTTGTATATTTACCTGAGTGTCCGCGTGATAATCATCGGGGAAAAGAGGTCGCAAAGCTCTGTCTACGAGTCTGCATATCAGCACTTCGTGGTCAGAAAGTCTTCCTTCTCTTTTTAGAAATCCACCGGGAATTTTTCCAGATGAAGCAAATTTTTCCTGGTAATCAACAGAAAGTGGAAGAAAATCTACACCTTCTTTAGCTTCTTTTGAACTTACTACGGTAGCTAAAATAATGGCATTGCCCATTTGAACTGTTACTGCCGCATCTGCCTGTCGGGCAAATCTTCCTGTTTCTAATATAATTTCTCTACCATTTGTAGAGCTAATGATCTTCTTATGAAATTGGGGTTTCATTTATTTTGAGGTTAAATGTAAATGGTGTGAAAAAGAATAAGGGAACATCTCGTCCCCTTATCTTATTAAAATTACTTTCTAAGATCCAATTTGGAAATTATGGCACGGTATCTTTCTATATCCGTGTGCTGTAAGTATTTAAGCATTTTCTTACGCTTACCAACGAGTTGTAGTAAACCTCTTCTTGAGGAATAGTCTTTTTTATTGGTCTTAAGGTGATCAGTCAGGTTCTTTATTCTTGTTGTAAATAGAGCTATTTGGCCTTCAGCTGAACCTGTGTCTGTTTTGCTAGAACCAAATTCTGCAAATACTTTTGCTTTTTCTTCTTTTGTAATCGACATCTTCTAATCTTTATTCTTCTTTTTTTATCTTATTCTGTGAAATAGCTCGCAAAATTAACCAATTCTACTATTAATCAAAAGTTTAAGACTTAATTCCTTTGAACAAATTTGAGACCTTGTCAAATATTACACGGTAATAATCTCCGTCGAATAAGGCAGAGTCTCTTCGCGCCTTATACAAAAAGAATAATCCAATAATAAAAAGGACAATATTAGAGGTCCACATGGCCTGTGGAATACTTACCAAACTCTCTTTGGCCAGCTTTTCACCGGTGATACTCATAACATGATAAAACACAAAAAACATTATCGCAACCAACACGGGCACACCCAATCCTCCTTTTTTAATTATGGCTCCCAGCGGAGCGCCAATGAGAAACATCACCAGACAAGCAACGGCAAAAGTGAATTTTTTATATTTCTCAACCACATGCGAAGCAATCTCCTTATCTCTGTTGATCATTTGCTCTGAATAAGCATTGGTGAAACTCTTTATATTTCTGGCTTGTGTGGTGGCAGTTCTTAATATGTTGTTTTCATCTGATTCATCAAAAAAGTAGAAATCCCCATTTTTATCATAGGGTTCAGTATTGATATTTCGTTTTAAAAACTTTTCGTGCTTAAGATTATAAGAATAGAACGATTTTATATTATTAATAAAAGTCCCCTGAAGTTTTGATTTGGCCGCTCTGAACGAATCTACCTTGGTGTTTAACTCTTCAACATTGTTCATCACCCTGTGCGGTTTGAATAAGTTTTCATCGGTCCTTTGAAAGTCAAAGGATTGAAGCGGGAACATGATTTCATTTTTTGCAAAAGCCATTTTGGAATACTGTTCGTTGTTTTTTCTTCTTATTTTGGGTTTGTTTTGGTTGTACATATTCCCATCAAAAAGAGTCAACTTGAGGTAGCTTCCATCGTTTAAAGTTTCCATATACCCCCGGTCAGCGAGAATGACTTTAGTATTGCCTTTGCCTTCAGAATGATCGTATATCAGAACACCGCTCAATTCCTGAGTTTCCGGATCTTTGTGTTGAACTTTTATGCTGTAGTTGGGGATTCCATTATAAAAAATACCGTCTTTGAAATCAAGTGCGGGTTTTTTCTGTCGGATATCGTAAAGCAGGCTGTATGCTTTTAAATTGACTTTGGGGATTAAATTATTATTGAACCAAAAGGAAACGAAAACCATAGCTATTGAAAAGAAGAGCATTGGGTATAAAACCCTGGTCAGAGATATGCCTGCGCTTTTTATGGCAGTGAGTTCAAAGTGTTCACCCAAATTTCCAAATGTTATCAGACAGGCGAGAAGAATTGCCAGTGGAAGAGCCACCGGTGTCATGGTCAGAGAGAAATAAAAAATCAATCTTGCATACACCAAAAAGCCCAGGTCCTTGCCAATCAGCTCATCGAAGTAATTCATGAGAAACTGGGTAAGGAAAATAAAGACTACGACGCAAAAAGTAATTGCAAAAGGCCCGGCAAAAGCCTTGAAGACAAGTTTATCTATCTTTCTCATCAGAGGTTTTAACCACCGACAATGCTCTTGAGTTCATTTACCATGGATTCCCATAGTTCATAAAGCTCATCTTCTTCATTATCTTCTTCGCAGTAATCACTAATCTGAAGATAATAGGTTTCGGTCATCTCGTTTTTGGCCAGTGTGAATTCAATATAATTTGGATCTTCTATAGGTTTTTTGCTTTCATCCAGAAATTCAAATTTCACATGTTTGTGCATTTTCTGAGAAGCAATTTTGGCGAAATGATCCTCTTCATCCCAAACCAAATTGTAGTTCTTATCTGCATCTATTATGACATTGTCTGCAAACCACTCCTCCAATCCACCGGGTGTTGCTATATAAGGGTATAGAAGCTTACCGGAAGCATTTATTTCAAATTCAAATTCAAACTTGCGTTTTGCCATTTCTACTTTGTTAGGAATGCGCGAAAAAGTACAACAATTGGCCAATAAAAAAAACTTTTTGCAAACATTTGTATATGAAAGGAAGGAATGTATAGTTTTGCACTCGCAATCACCTAACCCTGCTGAAGGGTTTTTTTATTGCATATTTCAAATGGCGAGGTAGCTCAGGTGGTTAGAGCGCAGGATTCATAACCCTGAGGTCAGGGGTTCAATTCCCCTCCTCGCTACACTGACGAAAAAGCCCCGCAAGGGGCTTTATTATTTTTGAGTGACGTAGCGAAATTTATTTCAGCTGTGTTGCGAAAAAATAATAGTAGATCCGTATAACGGGTCTTTTGTCAGTGTATGGCCTCCCCCTTAGGAATCGACGTTAGTCAATTCTCCTTTTTAGACCCCGCATCTTGTGCGGGGATAGCAAAAAGGTTGGCAAATAAAATTTGTGTTTTAAGGTTAATTATTCATCGATGGATAATAAATGAGACACGAAGTGGATCTTTTTGTCAGTGTATGGCCTCCCCCTTAGGAATCGACGTCAGTCAATTTTCCTTTTTAGACCCCGCATCTTGTGCGGGGATAGCAAAAAGGTTGGCAAATAAAATTTGTGTTTTAAGGTTAATTATTCATCGATGGATAATAAATGAGACACGAAGTGGATCTTTTTGTCAGTGTATGGCCTCCCCCTTAGGAATCGACGTTAGTCAATTCTCCTTTTTAGACCCCGCATCTTGTGCGGGGATAGCAAAAAGGTTGGCAAATAAAATTTGTGTTTTAAGGTTAATTATTCATCGATGGATAATAAATGAGACACGAAGTGGATCTTTTTGTCAGTGTAAGGCCTCCCCTTCAGGAATCGACGAAGTCAATTCGCAATCAGGGTCTTTTTTCAATTATTCAGATTGCGATTAATACAGGAGATTCCAAGAACTCCCTTCCCTAAGTACTCTTCGAGACTTTCGGGTTCACTCGTCTTGGAATGACGATTCTTTTGGTATGGTTTGAATTTGAGGAATCGATGCTAGTCAATTCTCAATCAGAGTCTTCTCCGAATGACTCTGATGGGGGTTAGCCTTTGTTCTGAATAACTCTGATCATTAGAAAATCAATAATATAGAATAGAATTAAAGCTCTCTAAGAGAAGAGAAGAATCCAACAGTAACGCCTTTTGGCCTTACGATGGTAAGGGGTAGATAATCAATATTACGGATAAGATCTTCAGCCGATGAAGACATAAATATTGAAGATGATGAAGACCTTCCTTTAGCCCCAATAATTATTCCGTCAATATCCTGTTCTTCTGCCGTTTTTCTGATTATTTCACCATAGCTCAAGTCTTTCTTTAAGCTGTAAACGGGCTTAATTGGAACGCCTTCATGATCAATGGTCTTTAACCAGGATTCGAAGGCTTTGACTGAATTTTCCCGCATTATCTCACCAAACTGTTCATAGGTTTTACCCGTGCTGTGAAATCCCGTAGGCACGGAATATACATTTTGACAAACTATTTCGACTTGATTGTTATTACTTCTCGATACATAAATTGCATACTCAATGGCTTGTTTGCTGTAATCAGCTAAGGCATCAATATTAAAATGAGCCACATCTACAGGTACCAAAAGCTTTTTTAATCCCGGCGTATAACTTTCCGGAATGACAATCAAATTGCATGCGGCTCTTCTGGCGAGTTTTTTGTTAAGAACACCTCCCCCGGCCAAATCTTTTTTTCTTCCCGTGATGACAATATCAATGTCTTCTTCTTCCATAAACTGAAGAAATTCTTTCACAGGATTGCCTTTGATCACCTCAATATGCATTTGAGCATGGCTGCGATTCTTTATGCCTTCTTCAATTTTCTGGCCTAATTTTTCCTTCCTGATCTTAATGGCAGCCTCATCAATTTTTTTAGCCTGAATGCCATCATCAGCCAAATGTTGAACTTTGTTGATCACATTTAAAAAGTAAATATGCTCAACGGGAGAGGATAAAAGAATGTAATTGATAAATGAGATCAGGGTTTGATCCATCGCCGAGCCATCCAGCCCTACCAATATCTTTTTTGTTACAAGCATCTAATTGATTTACAAAATTGGACTAAAATTAGTTTTTGTCACAGTTTTCTGACTTTTTTTAATCAAACCAAAATTTTTCCTACCTAAATAAAAGTCCATCACTAATTATTTAGGGCTCTTCACACATTCTGTGATTCAACAGTTTATTTCTCAATTAGTTTAGTGATTACAGTGTATTTAATAATCAAATTACAAATACGGTCCGGTGATAAAATCAATTAAAAAAAACACACATCTAATAAGGGCTTTTACATTACAAGAGTTATTAATAGTCCTGGTTATCGTTGGAATATTGGTACTTCTTTCCCTCCCAAGACTAATGCCTTTAATATCAAAAGCAAAGAGTACTGAGGCAAAACTTCAGCTTGAGCATTTGTATAATCTTCAGAAACTGCACTACATGGAATATTCAAAATTCAGTTCAGACTTGAATAAAATCTCTTTCGAGCAAGCCGGGCTAGTAACCGATAACAAAGGAACCGCAAACTATAAAATTGAAATAGTCAATTCAGGGGTCAATTCATTTTTGGCCAGAGCTACTGCTGTCGTTGATTTTGACGGTGATGGTGAATACAATATCTGGGAAATAGATCATAATAAAAATTTGGTGGAAATTAAGAAAGACTGACATGGTAGCAGTTTTAGCATCGGTTATTACCTCACTTATTATTGCTTTTCAAGACTTCAAGGAACGAAAAGTCAATGTCTTTTTATTTCCTGCTGTTTTTATCTCGGGAATTTTCATAGACAATAGTCATAGCATTTATCAGCTTGTCTGGAGAATTGGCCTTAACTTGCTTTTCCTCATTGTTTCACTCGCTCTGGTTGCTATTTATTTTATCTTAAAATACTCTGATTATAGAAAGGTCAAACAACAATTGGGAGCCGGGGATATTCTATTTCTGGTATGCATTAGTCCATTCTTTAATCTCAATCACTATATCGTTTTTTTAAGTGGGTCATTTTTGATTTGTCTGATTATCTTTTTACCCTTTTGTATTCAAAATAAAACATATCCAATTCCTTTGGCTGGGTTTCAGGCCCTGCTTTTTATACCTACCATTTTCCTATGGATAAATGGTTTCAAAATAATTCAAAGCTTTAATAATCTAATATTTTGATAAGTCGGGACGATATTGCGCGAATTGACCCCGAAATTCTTAGACTTATTTCAAATGAAATGGCATGGATGTACAGATCAATTCCATTTGAAAAAAATAGCAACTCCATTTTATGCCTTACTGACAATCCGGAATCAAATAAAACCGGTAGAGAACTCGAAATTTTGTTGAATTCTAAAATTGCCTTTCACCAAATCGACCAAAAGCTTATGGAACTGGCTCTTGAAAAGCATTATAGAAAATCAAATATTTTAGATAATAACAATTCATTTTTGCAGCAAAGTGATATTCAAGCTTTAATTCTCGAAGCAAAAAGACTCAAGTCCAGTGATATTCATATTGAAATTGCAGAAAACCATGCGAGGATAAGGTTCAGAATTGATGGAAAATTGATTGAAAGGTATCGCTTTGAAAAAAGAAGCTATCCGGCCCTGGTTAATAAACTCAAGATAAAGTCAAATCTCAATATCTCTGAAAAAAGACTTCCCCAAGACGGCAGATTTCAAATTGTTTTGAAAAATTCATCCATTGATATCCGTGTCAGTATTACACCCACAATTCTAGGTGAAAAAATTGTCCTGAGATTATTAAATAAAGAAGGTGATAAATTCAAAATTGACTCAATCGGATTGGACGATGATCAATTGTTGATTTTAAAGAAGAGTCTAAAAAAACAGAATGGAATAATACTAATATCGGGCCCTACAGGGTCAGGAAAAACCAGTACACTTTATGCCTGTCTCAATGAACTTAATTCCGATGAAAGCAATATTCTGACAATTGAAGATCCTGTTGAATATACACTCAATGGCATCAATCAGGTTCAATTAAAGGAAAGTATTGGTTTGGGTTTTGCAAAAGCTTTAAAATCATTTTTAAGACAGGATCCCGATATAATTATGGTCGGCGAAATACGCGATAAGGAAACTGCGAATATGGCTGTGAGAGCTTCACTTACCGGTCATCTTGTATTGTCAACTATTCATACGAATTCTGCCTGGTCAACAGTTTCAAGACTTAGAGATATGGGTATTCCTGTATTTTTAATTGCAGGCACCTTGCGTCTTTCAATAGCACAAAGATTAGTCCGTGTGCTTTGTAATAAATGTAAATCGGAAAATTCCATTGACAAAAACGAATTACCTGCTAATTGGCTAAAGTATTTGGAGAGTACGAAAACCTATTCTCCGATAGGCTGCAACCATTGTTATCAAACTGGATACAAAGGTAGACAGGCCCTCTTTGAAATACTCAGTATTAATGGATCTCTAAGGAATCATATTAAAAATGAAAATGACAATGAAAGTGAAATACTTAAAGAGACAAACACCACTTCACTTGCAGAAAATGCGCTCAAGCTTGTAAAATCCGGCAAAACAAGTCTTGAGGAAATTTATCCACTAATCATCGAAAAATAGATTTGAATATCCATTTTCGATATCGATTTATCATTTTTGTTTGCTTTTATTTTTATTTAATTCAAACCCTTCCTGCACAGGAAAACAAAAATAAGGACTTAAGAATTGCCGCCATTGAAAAGCAATTGCTTGAACTCGCTGAAAATCAGTTGCCGGGACTTAATGAAAAGGTAGAGTTTTCTGTATCTCAAAGCTCAATTCAGGAATTTTTAAGAGGATTGGCAGAACTTGTCGAATTGAATGTCAATATCGATCCCTCAATAAATGGAAGCATCAGCAATAATTTTAAAAATGAAAAAGTCCTGAATATTATCCTTTTTCTATGCAGAGAATTCAGTCTTGAAATAGAAATAATAGGCAGTATTCTATCCTTTAAACCCTTCAAGGAAGAAAAGCAAAAACCGGCACAAAAATTCACTGTCAAATATTCCGCTTACAATGATCTTATCAAATTGGATGTGCGAAGAGATACTCTTTATAATGTATTAAAAGAAATAGCCAGACAGAGCAATAAAAATGTAATTGCCGCTCCTGAAATTAAAGATCAAATAATATCCTGTTTTGTCGAGTCAATGAATTTTAAAGAGGCCATTAAAGCCTTGGCTTTCTCAAATGATTTATTGCTCACTATCAATGATGCAGAAGCTTATTTACTTGAATCAGCTGAACAATCATTTGCTGCTAAACCTCAAAGAAGGTACGCCAACAAGGAAACCAATGGTAGAACTTCAACATACAGGCAAGATCACTTCAGAACGAACATCCATGTAGAAAAACGCGACAATTTAGTTTTTGTATCCGCCAATATTTCTAATCAACCTCTAATTCAGGTACTCAATTCTATATCTGAGCTATCCGGATACAACTATATTTTTATTCAGGAGCCAAAGGATCCGATTTCATTGCATATTGTTGATTTGGAACACGATGCATTTTTAGAATTAATTTTAAATGCAACTGATTTTACATACCGTGTAAATAATGACCTCTACGTAATTGGAGGAAGAAATGAAGAAGGGCTTAGAGCATCTGAATTACTTCAATTAAAGTATCGATCTACAAGCGATGTAATCAAAATAATACCGGAGGCCATTTCCAATGGTCTTGAAATTCGTGAATTTAATGAGCTCAATGGCTTACTCCTTTCGGGATCAAGACCTCAAATTACCGAACTCAAATCCTTTATCCGTGAAATCGATAGACTTGTTCCGGTAGTTCAAATCGAAGTTATTGTAATAGACGTCAATAAAGGAAGGGACTTGCAAACGGGAATTACTGCCGGTATTTCTGATTCTATCCCCAATGGAGGTACCCTTTTACCCGGATTAGATTTCACTCTCAGTTCGGCTTCAATTAATGGAGCATTGGATCAATTGGAACGCAAAAACATCATAAATCTTGGAAAGGTAAACCCCAATTTCTATACCAATCTCAAGGCCTTGGAGCAAAACAATAATATAAATATTCGGTCAACACCGAAGCTGGCTACATTAAATGGTCATGAAGCTACCTTAACAATAGGAAGGACGGAATTCTACCTTGAACAAACACAAAATATTCAAGGTGCCAATAACATCGTGACTACTGTGACACCACAATACCGTGAAATTAGTGCTGATCTCAATATTGTTATCAATCCTATTGTTTCTGCCAATGAACACGTGACATTGGATATTGCAGCTGAATTTTCAGATTTTACCCCAGCTTTTGTACCCAATGGTCCTCCTGGAAAAGCCTCGCGAAAATTCAATTCCTTAATTCGTGTAAGAAACAATGAAATGATTGTTTTAGGTGGACTAGAAGAGGAAAGTAAAATAAAAAATGCCTCCGGAATTCCAATTTTGGCCAGAATACCTGTTTTGAATTGGATTTTTAGCGCAAGATCAAATACAAAAAGTAATACAAGACTTCTTGTTTTTATTCGACCTACAATACTGTATTAATGAATATCGAATTTTTAAAATACCAATTCCCAAATTATCTGAATAGCCTGGAGGTCTATTTTGAAAATTCTGAAATGAAATTCAATTCATTTTTATTGACAAATAACGATGGAGATGTCAAAATTAAGGAGATATCAAGGGCGGCAAAAGCAAACTTTGGTTTACCCACAGTTCTCAATGTTTCTACAGAAGAAATAATATCCAAAATATTCAAAACAGAAAATGAAGCCAAATCATTTATCTCAGCATTTAATTCCGATGACTTCTATATACAGGAAATCGAATCAGAAAATTTCAAATTGGTCAATTTGATAAGAAAGAAAAAACTTGAAGAAATCCTGAATCAACAGGACATCGCATCATTCAAAATAATTGCTATTAACCTGAACGGAAGTATAGTATTAGATTTTTTAAACAGAACAAACATTCCAAAAACATCATTTATTTGCGGCAGCCATAATTATATTTTCGATCAAAAAACATGGAAATATGAGTTTGTGAAAGATAGCTATGGTTCGAATGAAATACTGCTGTTATCCGAGAAATTTAAGGAGAAAATGATGCTGCCATTTATTTGTGGCTTTTATCTTTTTGAAGGAAACAGAAAGCAATATTTCTTATACGATGTAGACATAAGAAAAACGCTCGATGATTTGGTTTTTCATCACAATTCAAAACGCGTTATAAAGTCATTCATCCTTGTCTGTATGGTTTTGTTCGGATTGCACATCGCAATTTATTCCTTAATTAATGTCAGTAAATCCAAACTTCAAAATAGAAATAAAGAGCAGATAAATCTTATCCAAATCCATGAAAAACTCCTCGCTGAAAACAAGTATTTAGAGGAATCCATTGTCTACACAGGATTGAATTTTTGTATGTCTTCAAAGATTTGGGACAAAATGTTAAGAGACAGTTTTCCTGATTTCAAGTTACAATTTTCTGATTCATTTTCTTTCTGTTCTTCATAGTTCTTTGTTTGGTGAGTCTTCTCTGTTTGAGAATCTTTTCACCTAATCCAAAGTACACCTGATATGGAGTTAAGTTGTTGAGTGCTTCATGATACCTGTGATTATTGTACCAGTTCACCCATTCAGCTATTCTTACCTTTAACTCATCTGGACTGTAATACACATCGAGTTTGATGATATTTTTCATCGAGCGATGATAGCGTTCAATCTTACCTTGTGTCTGTGGATGATAGGGCTTGCCGTTCACATGGGTAATTTGCTGTGTTTCCAGAAAACTTTTAAGTTCACCGGACTTATAGCATGGACCGTTATCTGATAGAAGTTTTGGTCGATAACTTTTCCCTAATCCTGCTTTCTGAATCGCTGCAATAATGTTTCTTTCCACATCCTTATCGGTCATATTGCTACATAGTTCCCAGTGGATAATATAACGAGAGTAATCATCAAGAATGCTGGACAAGTAATACATTCCCCAACCGATGACTTTCAGATAGGTAAAGTCTGTCTGCCACATTTGATGTACTCTTTTGGTCTTATCTCTGAATGAATCCGATGCTTTCATTACCATGTATGCAGGAGATGTAATCAATCCATGACTCTTAAGAATCCTGTAAACTGTAGATTCTGAGACATACCACCGCTCTTTGTCTGTGATGTGATAAGCAAGCTCCCTTGGAGAGAGTTCGGGCTGCTCCAAAGCTACTTCCACAACTCTTTGCCTCTCCCAGGGCGGTAGCTTGTTCCAGAATCGTTTCTGTTGCTTTGCCCTGCTGGCAAGTCCATCATAGCCTTCTTCAAGGTATCTGCCATACCATTTATAAAAAGTGCTTTTAGGAATACCTAATTCAAAAGGGTTCGAACTACACCTATTTCTGAGCCTTCCACAATGCGGATGATCTCCATTTTCTCTGACTGGCTATATCGCATATATCTGCTGATTTTTATTCCAGTCCTCTCAAACTTTTTCAGAACCTTATTCTTCAAACTCAGCTCTGCTACCAGCTTTTTGAGTTCATCATTCTCTGCTCGAAGTTCCTTTACTTCATCCGTATTAGCTTCTCTTTGGGTGTCTCCTGCATTCTTTTCTTCGCCGCTTCCATGAAGTCTTTACTCCACTTATAATACTGATTAGGATGGATACTTTCCTTTCTACAGATCTCAGAGATACTCTCTTCTCCTCGCATACCTTCAAGGACAATTCGAATCTTTTCTTCGGCTGAAAATTTTCTTCTGGTTTTTCTTCTCACATCTCTGATCAGAGATGTAGTACTGCTTTTCTTAGCTTTCATTTTTAGATAGATAATAGTTAAACAATTTAATAAAATCTATCTCTTAACTTTAGAACTAATTAGTCCACTTTACTCTGAAGGGATACACAGAGGACCACAAGACATTCGGGAACAAGGAATAACAGCAATAGGTAATGGCAAATACTTTATTACTTTAGGATCAGATCTTGACGAGAATGTTTTGATTTTGGATGTTCCTAATGACACTATACTTATCAGGAATTCTACTGACTATACGATTGGCTCTACCCCATATGAGTTTCTTCCGATAACAAACGATTCACTTATTGTGATATCTCGCACGGACATCAATTATGTCAAAAATGATAGTGTAATTGGATTTACTGATTTTGGTAATAATGGTATGATTGATGACTTTGTAGTATCAGCGTTATCACCTACAACAGGAAGGCTTGTTATGGCAAACTGGATCAATGTGGCAATTTTAGATGGAGGGAATATTACTTTGTACAATGATACTAATGGTTATAACACACCATATACAGATCCAATTGATTTTTTAGATTTGACTTCTTATGGCTTAAATTCAAAGGGTGTATTTTATATGTTTCATAAGTTTGGTGAAGTATATAAAATTAATGAGCCATCTTTAATACCAATTAAAAACTCTATAGTCAAATCAGATCTTAAAGTATTTCCCATTCCTTTCTCTGACAGAATTACAATACAAGCTAAAGATTTGAACTATTATGTATTCAGCGAGATTGAAATTTTTAACTTACAAGGAAGGCCTATTAACCCAAAAGATTATACAGTAATAAATAGGAAAAATTCTATTGAATTAGACTTCAAAGAATCAATGAAAAATGGAACTTACATTGTAACACTCACCAGTAATTCTGGAGTGAAACAGATAAAAATTATAAAACAAAGAAATTAAGGGTTCGCTATTGCTTTAATTGAGCGCAATCTTTGAGGTGTTTTAATTTTTACTACATAAAAACCAATTGGAATAGTTTTTGACAAAGAAAGATTATGTACCCTCTTTATTTGCTTAAGTTGAAAAGATTCAATTTCTTCTCCATTTAAATTATAAACGGCGATTTCTATACCCTCATGAAATTGATTAGTGAATAATTTCAATTCCTGAGTGCTTAAAGAAACATTCAAATCATTTGGTTTCATATTTTTTGAAATGGATGAAGGCAAGGGAGTAAAAGAAGCATTCAAATCAATTTTAATTTGAATTGGTAGTTGATTACCAATATGGTACAAGACATCCGCTATATTAGCCGGGACATCGGTATTAGCGGGAGCATCTATGATTTTGCTACCAAAAGTTCTGTTCCCATCATTTCCAAAAATTCTATAGGATGAGCTATCGTATTTTGCTCCAAACCTACCGCTCATTAAAGGCTCTGATAGAAAAATATAGGAAGTTCTCATGGTCATGCCATTCGAATTAGATGCATTATCAAACTGTGTATTGCGGGTACTCCCGGTCCAGATTTCGGGATAAGTACTGTCATAATACCATTTTCCAGATTTATATATTGGGTCATAAAAAGGATAGTTCATGCTCTGTGTAACATATTGATAGCCCGGATCATTACTCCCTGTATAACTTAAATGCCCGGCAATAATAAAATTGGATAAACTATCTAATCCCAAAACCAAATCCATTTCTTTGGCTAATTGAAGGCGAACATCTTCACAACCCGGAGCATCGAAGTAGCAAGCAGATAAATGATTGGTGAAGATTTTTAGTGGATGTACTTTACCTATAGAATCGGTAGTACTTAGATCATAACGAACAAAGGAATAAAAATATTCCGGTGGTATTATATCAAGCCTTCCATCAAAATGTATTTTGGTAGAGTCATAAAACAACGCCGATAACCAGGGGTGTGTGCCTAAATTGTAATCATAATACTCATACTTATAATGACCAATTCCATTGACATTTAGGACATTATCGAGAAAATAATTTACGCTTGTTTCGGATGAAAAAGAATTGACCAAAAGTATATCAGGCCTGCCTGAATAATCAAGAAACTCGGATATTTTTTGTTCCCTTGAATAAAAGTTTCCATTGGCATTTCCTGAATTTGGTAGTTGCAGATCAGTTAGAAGTTGAAATGACAACTTCTGACCAAGAATTGTATTATTGACAACATTAAAAATTAAAATGGATAAATAGAGTTTTGACATTAATCAATAATAATTATTTATTGTATTCCTAAGACTATTTTGATCAATAGAAATGATATTTACCCAAATTCCATTGATCCTGTAAATAGAGAGAAAGTTTACCAATGGTATATCTTAAACAAAAATAAGGCAAACAAAATTATATAAGAACAAATCAATGTGTAGAATAAATAAAAATAGTGTTGTCTCAACTTCTTATCAAATTCTGAATTTAGTAACTTTTTAAAATAATATAAATCTCTAAAATGTCCATAAAAATAATTTGATGGATGATTATTTGTCTTTAAAATATATTTAACTTGATACGCTAGAATATTTACCACTATGACAAAAACAATGAGGATTATATTTATTAACATATCTCATTCTTCATTTTTACAATGATAATCTAGGTAAAATGTATCTATTTCTATCTCACTCTTCCAAATAATCATCATTAAATCTCCTGAATTTTTAATTACAGAATCTCCAATTTTAATAGCCTTATATAACCCTGATCGATCAGCAAATAATATAGTAGAAGTAATAGTATCCATTTCACCAACCTTTATTTTTATTTTCTCAATTCCGTGTTGATTAGTGTCTTCAAATTTCGATAAAAGTGTACCTCGAAATTTTGTTTGAATTGCTTCAGACTTGAGTTCGCATCTTCTATTTTGTATACTTCGGTCTGACAATTTATCCATGCCGAAATACAGAAAAACAATCATTGGGATTGCCATTAGAAAAAAGACAATGTTTATCTTCCATGGTTTGTTCATTGACATTTTATTTTAATCGTTTATCCAAGTCCAATTAAACTGTCTAGACCAGCCAGCTGGAGAACCAGCAGAAATTCCAATTTTATTTATTTCATACGTTGCGCCATATTTACTGAGCCATGTATTTTTCACATTGTCTCCACCCATAATTCCATCAAACATACTAATTGAGAATTCATCTGAGCCGCCATACCCTCTCATATCTGAAAAATTAAAACTGCCTCCGTCAACATTTTTTATTCCTCCTGCAGTAACGCCAATGGACGCATCGACTCCCTCCCTAGTCCTCGTATCAATGTCTGGACATGCGCTTTGGCTGTACGAGGACTATCCTTTTTCTTCAAAACTTAGCATAAATTTAGATAAGCAATGAACCTTAAACAATTTCAGGAGACAAATACCATATCCAAAATCAAAACGATCCTTATTTTTTGACATTTACCGTTGTGAAATGGGTAGATCTTTTTACCAGGCCGGAATACAAAGATGTAATTATAGATGCTTTGAATTTTTGCATAAAGAACAAAGGACTCAATGTGTATGCCTGGGTACTTATGAGTAACCATTTGCATTTAATAGCTGATTGCTCCAAACCATTCATACTTTCAAATTTTATTAGAGATTTTAAAAGGCATACTTCAATTACAATTTCTAAACTCATAATTGATCTTCCCGAAAGTAGAAGAGAATGGATGCTTGAAATATTTAACAAAGAAGCCCTAAGATCCGGAAGAGCGAAACATTTCAAACTATGGAAAGATGACAATCACGCAATCTGGCTTGGAGATATTGACATTTGGGGCAAAGTCAATTACATTCATCAAAATCCAGTAAATGCTCAAATAGTACAATCTTCAGAACAGTATCTGTATTCGAGTGCAAGGGATTATAATGGTCTAGAGAGTCTCGTAGAAATTAGGAAATTGGATTGAGTAATAGGTCCTCGTACAACCTACCCTTGCTTCTCTCCCTGATACGAGGACTAGTTGGGGACCAGCTATTATAAAATTAGATAATGAATCAAGGCCTAAAACTAAATCCATTTCTTTAGCTAATTCAAGCCTTACATCAGCACATCCGGGATTATCTAAATAGCATGACGAAAGATGATTGGTAAAGATTTTTAGTGGATAGGTTTTTCCTGAAGAATCAGTGGCGCTTAAATCGTAACGAACAAAAGAATAGAAATACTCAGGTGGGACAATGTCCAATCTTCCTTCAAAGTTTATTTTAGTTGAATCATAAAAAAGTGCAGAAAGCCAGGGGTGAGTCGTTAAGTTATAATTATTATACTCAGCTTTATAGTGATCTATTCCATTCACATTTAAAACTTGATCACGAAATTGATTTACACTAAAATCAGAAGAAAAAGAGTTGACGATCAGAATATCAGGTCGGCCTGAATAGTCAAAAAATTTCTTGATAGTATCATTTCTCGAGTAAAGTGTTCCATTGGCATTTCCCGCATTGGGGAGTTGAAGATCAGTTAATGAAACAAAGGATATTTTTTGACCAATTGCCAGAAAGCAAAACAATAACTGCAGTATTAAAAATATGATGCGCATCATAAGTATTGTGATATCTTATAAAAAAAAGAATCAATATTGAAGTCATGTAGTCAAAAAAATAATCAATTTACATTCTTATATTCATTACATTATATAGTTAGTAAATTCAATATAAGAATTTTATTCGGATTATTCTGATGAAGAGACAACTTTTTCGCAGTCATCAATCATATTATAACTCTCAATTAATATGATTACATTTTCAATCAAGTATTGGTCAATAGTCAATGTTTTAAAGTATTCTTCTGATCCCAATTTACTTTCATCTGTGTAAATGGAAATTAAATAACTATAAACATCAAAATTTTTAATTGAGTTTTCATTCAAATTTTTTTCGCTTTCAATTAGTGTTCGGTCTACTACGTTCTTGAAATCTTTGAAACTCATTATTTCTGAAATATTCTTGTTTCCAATTTCTGTTCTCAATATTTCACCAGGTCTTTTTTTTGGGTTTTCCGAGTCAAACGTTAAATCTAAATAAATTAGTTTTTTTAAAGGATCAAACAACTCATTTTGCAATTTTTTTAAAAAAATGCATTCAATCTCTTTATTTTTTTTATCACAATTACATATATCCAATTTTTTTTCACCAAGATAATTAAGAATTCTTAAGTGGGAAATTGACCCCACATAATTGTTTTTATTTTTACCTTCACAACTTAGTAAAAATAATAAAAGAAGAATAAATAAATTTTTCACCATTGTATCTATTTTTTATTCGGATTACTGCTGAAACCCACATCATGATTCTTCCATGGATGTGAATAAATTCTTGTAGTATCAAACAACCCATTGTAATTTTCCTTTAAAAAAAATTTACCTGTATCTTCCCACCCATCTTCAAGCATCCACTTATGCCATAATGACATTGACGGGAGAATTCCCTCTTTACCCAAAGCTCTCCATCTATCAACTACTATATGATCAGGAGTCTGAGTATTAATATTATTAATTGCATCATCATCTTCAAGTTCAATTCCTCCAAATTTAAAATTACCTGAAAACAAATGCTTCAACCAATAAATACCGTTCCTAACACCTTGTATAGAATTTGCTTCAGTTCTTGCAACTTTATCCCCAAACCCTTCATCTTTTTCCGGATCACCATTACGATGCATCATATAATTAAAAGTAGTAATTATCGCCGCATTTCTCACGCCATCCCAAAACTTTCCTCCGCTTAATTCACTACTTATACCTCCTGACAAAGTTGAAGCAGCATAGGTTAAACCTACTTCAGCATTACTTGTCATATGACCAGAAAAACTACCAATAGCGGATGAGGCATAAGTACTCATACTTAGATCTCCTGTAAATGCCAAATTTATAAATGCAGAAGAAGTAGCATGAGCTAAAGCTCTATTTACTTCCAATACCGTATTAATTCCTATTGCATGACCTGCTTGTTTAGCTGCTTCTTTATAAATTCCAGCATATGCAGAACCTATACCATACGTCGCTAATGCCATCGCTGCTGAAATTGCAACTTGTTTACCCAATTGGTTCCAATCCCAATTATTAAAACCACCTGGGCTGAAAGCCACGCCTGTTGTATATGCTGCAGTGGCAACTGCGGCAGCTCCAAGTATCACTTTTGTAATCTTTATTGCTACCATAGTTGCCGTCAAAGTGACTGCTTCTTCCCCACTAGGATCGACTAGCATGAACGGTTGATTACCCATTCCATTATAAGGTGATTCAAATTGATTTCGCGGATCTGTCATCAACCACCTCCCAATAACAGGATCAAAAGGCCTTGCCTCAAATTCGACCAAATGGCTCATTAATTCGAATCGGGTATATAATCCTTGATATCCATGATTATATTCCAGGTTTGAGAAATCATTAAAAGACAAACCGAAAGAATAATAATCCTTTGCATTAATTATTTCAGGGCCATTTAAAGTAGGCATAAAAACCAATCGTACATTTTCTTGATGATCACGTAACTCGTACAAATATTCTCCAATAAAAGGTTGTGGATCGGAGGTCGGTTCTTCTCCTTCTGAATTAATTATGTCATTATCATATATATTTAACTCATTTACAATATCCGGTTGATAAAACCCTAATCTTTTCAGTCCATTGTATGTCTTCAAAGATTTGGGACAAAATGTTAAGAGACAGTTTTCCTGATTTCAAGTTACAATTTTCTGATTCATTTTCTTTCTGTTCTTCATAGTTCTTTGTTTGGTGAGTCTTCTCTGTTTGAGAATCTTTTCACCTAATCCAAAGTACACCTGATATGGAGTTAAGTTGTTGAGTGCTTCATGATACCTGTGATTATTGTACCAGTTCACCCATTCAGCTATTCTTACCTTTAACTCATCTGGACTGTAATACACATCGAGTTTGATGATATTTTTCATCGAGCGATGATAGCGTTCAATCTTACCTTGTGTCTGTGGATGATAGGGCTTGCCGTTCACATGGGTAATTTGCTGTGTTTCCAGAAAACTTTTAAGTTCACCGGACTTATAGCATGGACCGTTATCTGATAGAAGTTTTGGTCGATAACTTTTCCCTAATCCTGCTTTCTGAATCGCTGCAATAATGTTTCTTTCCACATCCTTATCGGTCATATTGCTACATAGTTCCCAGTGGATAATATAACGAGAGTAATCATCAAGAATGCTGGACAAGTAATACATTCCCCAACCGATGACTTTCAGATAGGTAAAGTCTGTCTGCCACATTTGATGTACTCTTTTGGTCTTATCTCTGAATGAATCCGATGCTTTCATTACCATGTATGCAGGAGATGTAATCAATCCATGACTCTTAAGAATCCTGTAAACTGTAGATTCTGAGACATACCACCGCTCTTTGTCTGTGATGTGATAAGCAAGCTCCCTTGGAGAGAGTTCGGGCTGCTCCAAAGCTACTTCCACAACTCTTTGCCTCTCCCAGGGCGGTAGCTTGTTCCAGAATCGTTTCTGTTGCTTTGCCCTGCTGGCAAGTCCATCATAGCCTTCTTCAAGGTATCTGCCATACCATTTATAAAAAGTGCTTTTAGGAATACCTAATTCAAAAGGGTTCGAACTACACCTATTTCTGAGCCTTCCACAATGCGGATGATCTCCATTTTCTCTGACTGGCTATATCGCATATATCTGCTGATTTTTATTCCAGTCCTCTCAAACTTTTTTTCAGAACCTTATTCTTCAAACTCAGCTCTGCTACCAGCTTTTTGAGTTCATCATTCTCTGCTCGAAGTTCCTTTACTTCATCCGTATTAGCTTCTCTTTGGGTGTCTCCCTGCATTCTTTTCTTCGCCGCTTCCATGAAGTCTTTACTCCACTTATAATACTGATTAGGATGGATACTTTCCTTTCTACAGATCTCAGAGATACTCTCTTCTCCTCGCATACCTTCAAGGACAATTCGAATCTTTTCTTCGGCTGAAAATTTTCTTCTGGTTTTTCTTCTCACATCTCTGATCAGAGATGTAGTACTGCTTTTCTTAGCTTTCATTTTTAGATAGATAATAGTTAAACAATTTAATAAAATCTATCTCTTAACTTTAGAACTAATTAGTCCACTTTACTCTGAAGGGATACAGTCGACGGAATATGATAGCCCTCCAGGAGTACTTACAACTCCAAGGTTTACATTATTTTGATATGTCCCTGAATATGTATTGACATTTCCGACATATTGACCAGCAGATATCTTAGATGGTTCTGCAGGGGTAGGTACTGCCATGTTAGGCGCCATTGAACCAGAAATCTGTGCTATGCCAAAATTTGAAGTAAGTAAGACAGTAAAAAGTGCTAATAGTTTGTTGCAGTTGTTCATTCTACCTTTAATTTGAGATAATTACAAGATGAATTTTGGTATGTTTTAATCAGATATATCCCTCTTCGTAAATAAGAAATATCCAGTTTAAAATCACCACTTTGATTGTTTGTATATTGAGTTTTTATATGTTTTCCGTTCAGATCGTATATCTCAACCTTCAGGATTTCCTGTTTTGCCTTAATACTTACAACTTCACTATTCCCTTTTGTGGGGTTTGGAAAGATTAAAATATCAGGTTTACCGGGCTTTGAAATTTCTGAAATAGAATTAATAATCGGTAAATCGCAGGTATACCCCAACTGATTAAATAATTGCGAAATTGTATCAGCTTTCTGGAAGAGCTTTGAAACGCTGGCTTGAGGTGTACCAAGCAAAGTATCAATAGCGGGAAAAACAACCAGGTCCAGGCAAAGGGAATTGTTTGCTCTTAACTTAAACGGTCCAATATTTCCCAAAGCTCTTCGGTCTCCTCCTATTCCACTTTCCTGATTGACGGATTGATTAAAAAGGAATTTGGTTGAATTACCACTAGTACCTGTTCCATCACCTGTTGTTCTTATTGAGCTTCCATCCTTCCATAATCCTCTCAAATAATTATTGAATTCGATTAGGGTATTTGGCTCACCGTTTTTAGGGTTTGAATTATTATTGTATCCAATAAATGATGAAAGATCCCTATTTAAAATCATTACCCCTTGAGCAGGAATAGTGGTGCCGTAATCTGTATCTAAATTATCAGCATTATATGCGAAAAATAAGTTTCTAGAGCTGTCGCAGCCTATATAATCATCTGAACCTCCGCCAATATCGAAATCAAACCAAAGCCCGAAAAACATATCTTCATATGTAGCATTACTTTTATTTCTGATTACCAGATTTAGAAAAATACAGTCCTCAAAAACATCGTATTCGCTCTCCAGTTCATAGGCATATGTCTCAATTTCAACATTCAAAGGACTAACCGTTGGCCCCAGACCTTGTCTGTTTCCAATAAGATCATTATTCAAAAAATAGAGATTCTGCTCACCTATACTTAAAGGATAGTCAGCCCAAACCACCGGTTCATATACACCATTATTATTGACATCTTCGAAAGGAGCCAATCTTGGAGACATACCATTGGAAGTATTACCATTACCCGGCCAATTCAGAATAGAGGATGGAATAAAATAACCAGGTGTTCCAAATTTTTGCTGGAATTCAATTACATCAGATTTCAGTATTCCAAAAATTCCGTTTCTGCTTTGATCATTACTTTGTACATTTCTTATAGGGCCTTCAAATAAATTTTTAAAAGTATTTGGGAATGTATTTACAGAGGTATGAAGAATATTTGTAGTTGAATCTACTCCACTAATCCAAAAAGAGGAAGTAAAAATGGTGTGATTTGACGAATTCCTGGGAAACTCAAATCCACTTTGAATATTACCGTTGTTCAGTGATGAAAAAAGATGTCCTCTCGAATCAAAATTAGCCTTTACGTTTTTAATATTAATTACACCAATGTTCTGTTGACCCAATATTGAGTCCTGAATCAAAAAAGTTAATAGAATGAAAAATAGTCGCTTTAAAATATTTGAAAGGTAAATGGGAACAGAATCTATTTTCATTCCTTAATAATCATTTTTCTTGAAATACGCTCACCTTTAGTTCCGGTTAAATTCAGAATATACATTCCAGAGTTAAGGATTTCAGGAATTTCAAAAGACATTTGCTTAGAATTTAAATTCCTTATATCCAATGTCGATTTTCTCCCAATCAAATCGACCAATTCAGCTTTCTCGAAAAATACCGATGGACTATTTACATGGATATATCTGTTAGCAGGATTTGGGAAGATACTAACTTGGTAATTGTCTTGTGCCGCCTTTATGCCAGTGACCTGAGGAATACTGAATTTAAAAACCCTACCAACCCAATCAACCGCAATCAGCTCATTATTACTATTGAATTCCGCCATCCTGTAATTCCCATTTACAGGAACTCCCTGACTGGTATCGTAACGAACAAAATTGTTGCCGTCGAAAATAATTAATTGATTTTGTTCAAGACGAGCTGTATACTGACCATCTTGTGTCGTGGCGAAGCGATTACCGGCAAGGGTGAAATTTATAGTTATTCCGGCAGACTGATAGTATGAAATATTTAAAATGGAATCGTTCCTGAACGTTGTGATTCCATCATCAAAAAATATTCGAATAGAACCATTTGGACCCTTATTATATCCTAAAAACAAGTTGTTACCAACAAAAACAGAATCATTGTATTCTGTGACTGTATTTGTATTCAGGTCGTATAATATATGAATGTCAGGTAGCAGAAAAGAGCAGAAGTATTTATTCTGATCAAATTCTAAAATACCGAATGAATTATTCATTGTAAGTCCTGTGTTGTTTGAAGTCGGAACTAATTGAAAATTATTGGTATCAGCTATAATTAAATCAATTGTTACTCCTGCTGATCTATTAACCATTAAAAGTTTTTGATCTGGTAATTGTGTTATTTTCTCTGGAGAAATGGCGAAAGTCGCATTTGGATCAAGGTAGGTTTGAATCAGTCCGTTTTCCCAAACAAATAATGTGTCTGTATTTCTTAAAATCAAACTGCTCCCTCTTCCTTTATTTATCAAATTTCCTGGTAAGTTTAGTTGAGTGTTGTTCAAGGAATCGGTATATAGAAAAACATTACCACTACTCTCAACGACAATATTCTCATTGGCTAATAAATAAGCTTTGGATGCGTTTGACAATCCATTTAACTGATAACCTGTTACATTTAAGTTTTGCGCAAGGCAAAAGCCTGTAATTAATATTGAAAGAAAAAATGCAAATAGAATTCTCATATTATTTAGTAACATTATTAAGTTGAGTTTGAAGTTTTTCGTTTTCTTTTTTAAGAGCAATTAAATGCAATGTTAGCTCCTCAATTTTTTTAAGCAGAATGGCATCCATTTTGGCAAGGTCATAACCATTTTCTTTTACTTCTGCTTCTTTCGGAACTTCAGGTAGGTGACCATTTTTATTAATGAAAGATTCAACTTCTTCAAGTTCAAGCAATTTGTAATCCTTATTAAAAACCTCATCATTCCATTCGTTCACATGGTCAACAACTACTTCTTGAAATATGCCCGTACCCTGAATCATTAGTTTCGAATTGGTATTTGCCTGGTTGGAATGTATTAATAGGGGATCTCCTATTATTACCTTATCTGTAAAAAATGATTCATTGTTTGCCATAATCTGGCCTTCAAAATTTGAAACACCTGTAACCGTAAAATCTCCCGGATAATTCGATGTGCTTAATCCAACACGCAGTTCTCCATACACATTTAAATTATAATCGCCGCCTGTTAAAGGAAATCCAAATTGAGCATCTGAATTGTTGAACTGGAACTTCTCGTTGCCATCTTTTTTGAATTTTAGTTAGCCCTGATTGTTCTCCATGTCCCAAACATCCTGAGCCGTTAATATTTCTACATAACTGGTAGGATCGGGGCCTCCGCTTCTGGATTGAGAACCTCCACCACCTCCTCCACCGGATTCATAGGTATATCTATGATCCAATCTAATCGTCGGAATTGGCGCTAAAAACTCACTATATTCAATATCCTCATATCCCAGAATATGTAAGGATTTTTGAGGATAATAAGGTATTTGCGGATGTTCTGATACATTTGGTGGAGGATAAATCAAATTTTCCTCATGATGGAATCCAATCCCTACTTTTCCGATAGTACCAATAGAACCATTATCCTCATATTCCGAAGTATAATCTTTTTGTGAATGCCAGGTTTGAGCAAATAGCACAGAGCCTGAAAGAAAAAAAATAATGCCTAATAAATATTTCATTTGAATTTATTTAAGAAAATGTCACTTCTTATATTTCATTTAAATCTTTGAATTTTTTCTAGATTCAGTCACGCACATTATTTAGAGTTATTAAATTAAAATAAATCAGAAATGTACAGGAACATATTAACAAGAAACGATAAGAATTAAATAGAAATACTTTTGTCAACTCTTCTTCAAGAATACTTATAGATCAGATAAAAAGCAAATAATTTCTTTTATGAATTTTATCAACTAAATCTGAGTTATTATTAAAATATTTTACAAGATGAAATCATATATTATTGATATTCTATTACTTGAGAAAATAATTGATCAATTTTATATTTGGATTTTTTTAAAAAAAATTAAAATAACTTAACACTATTTTAAATATTCCAGTTTGTAATTCATAGATACCAGCGCTATTGAATATTCATAAATAAATCTATAATAATTTATTTTTATTAAGCACCATGCTTTGTTAATAGAAGTATTTTTTTTGTCGATTAATGGCCGTATTTAGCTTTTTGTTTGAAAAAACCAAGGCTTGTAATCGGGAACTATTGAATCATTTATAAATGAATATTTTTGGCAGGATTAAAATCATGACTCTATTATGAGTTTGTTCAGAAAATTTCAAACTATCACTTAGCCAGCCCTCAAATATTGACCTTTTAATACGAATCTGAAATCTTATTTCTCAAAGCTCAAAACTCGAATCACAATACCGGTTTTCCGAATCTGGTTTAGAACTGAGGTGGCCATTATTTTGATAGCCATGTATTTGCCGCTTTTTGATTTGAATCGCTTGTTTTAAATTTGATGTATGGATATTGATATACAAAATAAAAAAATCGAGCTTATTCAATGGCTTTCAACTTTAAGTGATGAAACTTTAATTGACAAATTATTAAAGTTACGAGATAGCGAAAAATCTGATTGGTGGGAAAAATTGTCAAAAAAAGAAAAACAATCAATTAATAAAGGATTGGAAGATGCTGATAAAGGAGAGCTCACACCGCATTCAGAAGTGAAAAAATTATATGGAAAATGGTTATAAAATTCTTTGGACGGAGAATGCTCTTTACGAATTAAAAGAAACCATCATTTATATGGAGAAAAACTGGAATGAAAAAGTAATTCAAAAATTTGCCAATAAACTAGATAATACTCTAGAGTTAATTTCTAGGAATCCCGAATTATACCCAGTCTCAGGTAGAAAAAAAGATGTCAGAAGAGCAGTAATAATGAAAGTTAATTGTTTGTATTACAGAAAGAAAAAACACACCATTGAAATTTTATCATTCTTCTCAAATAGACAAAATCCTGAAAGCTTAAACTTTTAAATTTGGCCTGTTGACGAAATTTCTCAAAAACATACATCCCGGAGTAATTCTTTTAGAAGAATTTCTAAAACCAATGGAAATTACAGCTTATAAGCTAGCAAAAGAGACATTTCTTCCACAAACCAGGATTTCAGAAATCATAAAAGGAAGAAGGAGAATTACTGCGGATACTGCATTGCGGTTTTCACGCTTTTTCGGCAACAGCGAAAAATTCTGGCTTAATCTTCAGACTGATTATGATGTGGAAGAGGAATTGAGAAATAATTCTGAATTGATAGATAAGATAGTGAGATTTGGCTAATACCTTTCCTCCCCTAGTCCTAGTATCAATGTTTGGTTATTCATTTTGGCTGTACCTGATTTCTCCTGCAGATATTTATCAGCTGAGTCTGAGGAGCAGCATTAGGGAAGTATTTGGATTCAGGTAGGATCATCAGTCACTTTGGTTCTGATTGCTTCGGCTACAAGATTATTTAAGGATGTCTTCTTCTCCATGGCTAAAAGTGCTGCCTTTTGGTGTAAAGACGCTGATATCCTCACATTAAAGCTACCTTTAAATGGTTTATCGGGCGTTTTCCCTTCTTTCTTACAATCTTTAAGGTAAATGTTTACTGCTTCCTGAAAATCATTTTCCAAAAGCTTTCCTGTCTCACCTTCATATGAAATCAGTCCTCTGATGCCCAGCACTTTCCCATAGAGTAAATTATCCTCAGGACTATATTCTATGCTTCCTGTATATCCTTTGTATTGCAGATATTTCATTTTATAATAATTTCCTTCAGCTGCCGCAATTGGTACTTTTTCATTATTCCATTTGGATGAGGTTTATGTAAAATGATTGGGACTCCTTCAAAGTTTTCGAACTTTGCTCTCGATCCGGAGGTCTTCCCTTTTTTCATTTCTTCATAACCAAAATATCCAAGAAGAGTTACCATCTCATCATAATGAAAATCAGATGGTATTTTCAAAAACCTGGCAATCAGTTTGTCTTTCCTAGACAAAACGTAAAGTAACTATATTTAGTTGCATATTACAAACTCTATAACTTTTAAGAATCTGGAATACAATATTGACAATTAGCACCAATTAGCGTTTAAGAATTGTTTGAGAATACAATATCAGTTTGTTAAACCGTATTTTTTGCGGATAAATAAATACTGAATAAAATTTTAGGTCTTGTACAGTATGTTCGGGGAGACAGCTAAATCACAGCCGAATCCTTCGTTGATATTTATCGACCAAGCTGAGGAGGACTATTGTGGGGCTAAGGCCCCCTAGACAGGCATCGACACTAGTCAATTCTCAATCAGAGTCTTCTTCAGATGAGTCTGATGCTGACATCTAATGAATCATCTGCTCATTACTCCTTTTAGACCCCGCAATAAATGCGGGGATAGAAAAAGGTTTGGTTAGTTAGGTTGAATCAGTTGAACCCCCTCAGATCCTCGTGTTCCAAAAATAAAAATAAAAGTTTGTCCTTGTCTGTCTATCTATAAAGCTTCCGAAGGTTAAGGTCTCCTTCGCAGGAATCGACGCTAGTCAATTCTCAATCAGAGTCTTCTCCGAATGACGCTGATGGGGGTTAATCTTTTACTAATAAATCCCATTTAAAACCGTTGGAATCTATTATTCTTACATATCCCATTGATTTACTCCACCAAAATTCCTTGATGAATTTATTTTTTAAATTTTGAAAAATTATAACATCAAAATTTCCAAACTTCGTAGTCTTATGTAGCTCATTTTTTTTAAGAAATTCAGAATATTTTATTGATTTCGAATCCAAATTTAAATTTCTAAGCGTCAAACTAAAAATAATTTTTTCCTCCTCATCCCCGTTTTTGGCTACGAGAGTTATGAGTCTTTCAAATAACGCTTTCTTTTCAATACCAGTAGGCTTTCTGTAAACATTAATTACCATATGTTCATTTGACGGTGCTCCAATTCCGTCAGGAAATCTTCAATCCATTATCTCTTTTACTATGAGTGTGTCGCTGTTTCCACTATCTGATATAAATATCAATTCTTGCCCTATTTTATATGGGTTAATGCTTTTAATATCTTCAGACAAATAAGTTTTATCCGAAAGAATACAAGAAGAAGCAAGACTGTATATAATACAACACATGATCGTAATAAATTTGAAATTATTCATCATTTGAATCTTCATCACTTAATACACCAATGTCAATCAAATATTGAAATAATTCTGGATTTATTTTCATGAATTCTTCGCTTGTAAAAGATTCACTTAAATGTCCTCCTTATTTTTCACTCTGTTTATCTGGAACAATTCCTCGTTGCGCTGCGCTAAACGAGGACTATATGGGGGGTAAGCATTCAATTAATCCCTCGCTTTTTCCAAGTCCATCTTGGACTGCTTTTTTGGATCGAACACTCTCAAGAAAATTTCATAATTATTTAAATCCTTTTTCAAATTATTCAAAAACTCCGAGCGAAATTCTGTTTTCCTCAGACAAATTTCATTTACTGGTAATTCTATAACCACTTCTGACATATTGTTAGCTAATTTAAAACCAAGTGTAGATCCACCTAAGGCCTTACAAGTATCTAAATCGAATAATTCTGGAGGTTTTATATTTTTAAACCAAATATTATTCAAATACTGTTCTTGTTGTCTTTTTATCAATTCTTTCTTATGCATTGAAAATATTCTTATTGAATCATTTTTAATATACCAATAAGTTAAAGTTTCATAATATCTTAAATAAAACACATGTTGATTTTCTATATAGGCCTTTTCAATCAAATGGTCTTGAACATCTATTATATTTCTTGTTGAAGAGCACTTTAAAAATATCCAAGCCAACCCGATAAGAATCATTCTGAACATTAATTTTCTTTTCTTCAATTTCATTTCACACTTCGACCCATTTTAACTAGATCTTTATAATTTACTGAATTTACTACTCCTTGGCCGTTATAAAAAGATGCATGTTTAGTTCCTACAACTAGTCCTTGTCCTTGATAACCACTTTCCTCCAAATTTCTTTGGAAAGTGAGGTCTCTTTCCTTGGGTGTTGAACCGCCTCCAGCTTGAACATCAGGATTTGAGTGATCTGTATGAAAATGCATATAGAATTTAATTTTTGAGCCATCCTGTGGCTGCACATCTTTCCCGTTAACTTGGAATGGTGTTATCGTTCCTTTAGTTCTTAATAGACCACCCGGTGTAACATAACCAGTTGTTTTGGGTCCTTGATCCCATTTTACGGGACTTCCTTCATTTAATGTATGAAATCCTTGTTCTCGTTGTGTGTGATCCGCGACAGGTTTTAAATCCTCAATCATTTGCAAATCATCTCCGGTAGGTACATTTGATACCTCAGATCCGACTTTTAAGCTTCCGCCATAGATACTTCCTTCATTTGTTGCTTTTTTCACAGCTCTACGCGTTTTACCACTGACTAAGAAAACGTTACCATTTTCTTTACCATCATCACCTATCTGCTTAGTCCTTCCAAAGAAATTTTTAGCGAAAATTGGATCCTTTCCATTAGGGTCAAAAAATACAACAGGATTGTTTTCGGAATAAATGTATGGAGATACTCTAGGATACTTATATGAATGTGGATCAACCTGCAAAAACCTCCCAAAATCCGAATCGTAGAGCCTGGCTTCGAAATAATCGTAGCCGCTTTCCCGCCTGCGCTCCGATGGATATCGAAGCTTCGGACGGGCAAGCATCGTGTACCATTCAGAAGAATTGATTTTTTGATTCTTCATCAAATGAAAATAGTAAAATTAATTAAGTAAAAAGTCCTCTCCTGCCTGTCCGGTTTACCCGCCGCAGGTTAAGTAAATAACCGCAGGCATGGTAAGCAGGTACAGCCTTGCCCTCAATCTTCAGCTGATATTTATCAGCCGGTGCGGACGAGGACCAGTTGGGGGGCTGACGAGGACCAGTTTGGGGGTCTTTGTTATTAATTAGTGTAAGGAAAGTAAATGCGTTAAAAACGCGAACATTATAATCCTCGTTGCAAACCTGCCTGTCCGGTTTAGCTGCCGAAGGTTAAGCAAATAACCATAGGCATGGTAGGCAGGCGAGGACTATTGAAGGCTTAACAAATACAAAACTTATGTCATTTCAAGTGTTACTATTAGTATATACTTTCATTTTATTATAACTTTATAGAATGAAGAATTTATCATTAAAACTTGACGAGGAGGTTTTTGAAGAGTCTGAAAAGATTATAAAAAAGATTGGACAAGCTAGAAACCGCTATTTTAACGAAGCCATTGATTTATACAATAAAATTCATCAAAGAAGACTGCTTCAAAAAAAACTCAAGAAAGAATCATACCTGACCAGAGAAGAATCAATTTCTGTATTGATGGAGTTTGAAGACTTAGAATATGGTGATAAAGCAATTTGAAGTTTGGCTGGCAGATTTAAATCCAAGAAATGGCACTGAGTCCGGAAAAGTTAGACCGGTTCTTGTTATTCAAACTAATCTCTTAAACCGAATCTCTCATCCTTCCACTATAATTCTGCCAATCACCAGTAATGTCAATAAAGATTCCGAAATCTTAAGAGTATTTCTCAGTAAAGGGCAATCAGGGCTTGCAAAGGATAGTGATATAATGCTTGATCAAATTCGATCAATTGATAATCGAAGGCTTGCTAAAAAGTTGGGGCAAATTGGAGTACAAGAAATCAAAAAAATTAAAGAAAATCTTAAAATTATTTTGGATTTAGAGATTTGATACGGCATTCGCAATTGTAACCTTCCTCAATTCGTCCTCTCCTGCCTGTCCGGTTTACCCGACGTAGGTTAAGTAAATAACCATAGGCATAGTAGGCAGGCGAGGACTATTGAAGATAGAGAGTAAGATTTTTACTTTTTCAGCTTTTTCTCAATTTCCTTTATTCTCTTTTCATGGTCTCAGAATTGATCTGATGTAAATGCCATATAGTCCCTCATATCTTCACGAAATATCTTAAAAGAATCGCTCAATCCTTTAATGCCTTCATTCAGAAATGAAATTTTTGCATCCATAGAATTCAGGCTTCGACTGACTTTCTTTTCAAATTCTTCTTTTCATTGAATAAAAATAAATATCCACAACCTATTAAAGACATGTTAAATTAAATAATTCTCAACTTTTTTTAATGGTATTTTCAAAATCACAGTTTATTAAAAAAGTTTCAAGCCCTAACCTCCTCGCCCGCTTGCTATGTCGTCAAATCAATGAGCAATATGCAGGCCATGAATAATTGCAATAAGCTTAAAAAAGCCTTTGAATAATTGATGTAAGTAATTGCTAAAAGTTTGACCTAAGTTTTGATTTAAGCATTATAAATTCACAATACACTATCCAAATCAACACATGAGTGGCGAAGAAAGCGAAACCACTACAGTAGAAAAGCATCCGAATTGGTCTGAAAACGACAAATTTCAATTTAAAATTGAAAAGTTAAAGGCCAATTTATTTCTTCTGAAAATCAAGGGTAAAGCGGGTTCTGGCGATGCAAAAAAAATCCTCAGAAGCATAGAAAAGAACATTAGTACCAAATCTTTAGCACATTTAATAATTGATCTCGATGGCTTTCAAAAATTTCCCCTCTCCGATCGAAAAATTGTTTTTGAGTCATTCTGGAAATACAATACAGAAAAAAGAATTGCTTTTAGCTATCTCCTCAACGCCAATACTTTTATTAAATCCATTGCTACTTTAATTGGTGCTTTTTATAAAGGTGGGCATTTTGATTATGTGAAATCCCTGAACGAAGCAATAAGTAAGTTTGAGTCAAAAAAAGAAGAAAATTCAAACCAAACAGAACAAATAGAAAGAGCTATACAGGAAAAAAAATCAAATGATTTTATCAAGATAACTCATACTCAAACTTTTGAAAGCAAATCCAACCCCGGTTCAAGTTTAATTTGCAGCATAATTGAGCCAAACATTGTGCTTTATGAATACTATGGGACCATTGACATGGATCTTGCAAAAAACTATGTTCCATTTGCCGAAAATGCTTATAAACAAATAGGGAAGTTTCATTTTATTGTTGACCTTAAAAACAGCACAAAAGTCACAAAAGAGGTTCGGGAGTATTACAATTCTGTCAACGAAGGTTTTCTACCTATGGTACATTGGAATTATTATAATCTCACTTCCTTATTTTCTGTACTTTACAAGATATACGCGCTAATCAATCCCTCTTTTATAAAACATGTAAAAGTCATTCAGTCTGTCCCCGAATGCATAAAAAACATTCACTCTAATACCGAAGTGAAGGACTTAATTAAACACAAAAAAAACTCTCAGAATTATCTCTCAAATGAAGAGCTAAAAAATTTGGATAAGGAATCTCTGATTCAATACATCAATGTATTGCAATCGGAAATGGACTATCAGCAAAACCAAAGTAAAATCCGCTCCGAAGAAATGTTTGAAATCCTATCCAAGATTACATGGAGCGGAAATTTTGATCATATCAATTTACCTGAAATACATGAAAGCGATGATTTTTACAATGTCTATAAATCCATTGAACTCCTAAAGCACGATGTCGGCGATTTGATAGAGGAATTAAAATCCACCAATCAAAATCTGGAAGCGCTTGTAGAAAAGCGCAGCAAAGTAATCATTTACAAGGAGTCGAATTTAAGAGCCATTATCGAAAACTTTCAATCGCCCGTTTGGCTAATTGATAAAAAATATAGAGTCCTTGAATTCAACGGATTATTTAAGGAGAATATGCTTAAGCACTATAACATAAATCTTGAAAAAGGCGATGATATATTAGCCAATTTTCCGGATAAGCTGTTAAAGGAATGGAAAGAGCGCTACGATCTATGCTTGAAGGGGGAATCCAAAAATTATTTTGAATCTTACGATTTTCCCGGTGGTAAAAAATATTTCGAGATAAAAACTTTTCCTATCTATGCAAAAAACGAAATACACGGCGTAGGTATAGTAGCCATCGATATAAGCGATTTACAGAATTCCAAAGAAAAGCTCGAAGATCAAAATGTTAAATTAAGCAAATTGAATAATGAGCTCGACAGTTTTATTTATCGCTCCTCACATGACTTAAGGGCACCAATTTCTTCGGTCAAAGGATTAATAGAGATAAGTAAAATGGAAGAGGATCCTGCCATAAAATTGCAATATCTCGAAATGATGGGATCGACCATGGATAAACTCGATGGCTTCATTCACGAAATTGTTGACATCACTAAAAATGAAAAACTGGAGTTAAAATTTGAAGACTGTAAATTGTATGATTTATTTGATACCATTTTAGAGGAATTAGGGCATAAGGAAAGCATCAATAAAATAAGAATAGAGAATCGGATTGATAAAAAATTTATAATAAAATCGGACAAAAACAGATTAAAAACCCTTTTCAAGAATATAATAGCCAATTCCATCAAATACCGCGATGAGAAAAAGGAATCTTATATCCATATAAGCTCATCATTAAATAAACACAAAATAATCGTAGAAATAGAAGACAATGGCCTAGGAATTAAAAAGAAATACCTGCCTAAACTCACCGGCATGTTTTACAGGGCACATCCGGAAAAAAGCGGTTCTGGACTGGGTTTGTATATTGTAAAGGAGATACTTACCAAACTGAAAGGGGAATTAGAATTGGAATCTGAATACGGCAAATTCACAAAAACCAGAGTCAGTTTCAAAAAATGATTTGAATTCAAAATAATAATACTTTCAAACTCATTGGCCTTTCTGTAGTTTATTAATCGTGCAATCAGTCTCCCGGATCGATAAACTTCATAAAACCTTTCTTTCTGAGGACGTAATGAAAAAAAGCGAAAGGGCCATCATTGCCATCTCAATAATCAGCTTTATCATTCATCTCATACTAATTTTTCTGGCTGATCTTGGCATGCTTGGAAATTTAGGAGAATCTGAACTTCTCTCCAGTCCCATATCTGCTATTTACACGCCTTTTTCATTCATTCTCTTTTTCGAAGTCTATCTTCTTGTTTTCTATTTGCCCAAATCCATTACCGTTTATATCGGGAAGCAATACGAGATCATTACTTTAATTGTGATCAGAAGGCTTTTCAAAGACCTTTCACAATTAGAATTAAGCAACGATTGGTTTGAAATCAAATACGATCTGCAATTTACCTATGATATCATTGCTGCGATCGCCTTGTTTTTTCTGATTTACATTTTTAATAAACTCAATAAAATCAATGAAGAACGTCGTCTGCCCCGCGAAGATCACGATGAGAAATTAACACGCTTTATTTCCTTAAAAAAACTGCTCGGTAGTATTCTAGTTCCTGTTTTTATAATTATGGCGCTTTATAGTCTGGGCCTATGGATATTCACAAGTTTTTTTGCTCCGGATCATGGTATTGACAATTTTAGGGATGTCAATAAGATTTTCTTTGATGAGTTTTTTACGGTTTTGATTTTAACCGATGTCCTCCTTCTGCTCTTATCTCTCTTTCAAACCAGTAAGTTTAGCAAAGTATTCAGAAATTCGGGCTTTATCATCTCCACCATCCTTATTAGAATTTCTTTTGGTACCGAGGGTTTAATCAATTCAATTTTGATCGTCGTGGCCGTATTATTTGGAGTGCTTGTATTGGCCATTCACAATAAATTTTCCAAACTCGAGAAAAACTAATCTCCTGATCTCAAATTTTGGTTTATTGATGAAAGATGAATAAATAATTAATTTGTATTATCTGAAATCATATAAAATTAACCTTCTATTCCTTGCCTCTTTTAAACATGAGCCTTAAATTCGCATCTTATTTATAATTAATCTAAATAAAAATAGAGTGATTAAATATTATCTAATCATTGCAGTCCTAATTTCGCTTTTGTCTTGTTCAGACGATAATGACAATCCTCAACCACAATCAAATATTTCCAATCCGGAGTTTTACATATATGAAAGAAATGGTGAGAGCAGTGTAGATTTTAGTGGACAGACAATAAGGATATTAATGGCTGAGGAATTAGTATCGGCATGCAAAGATTTTAACTCTACTGAAACAAGTCTTCGGGAACTGTACCGAAATGAGTCATCTTCCGGAACCAATGTTGATCCTTTTCAAAATCCTGATCTCAATACATCAATTAAAAGTGTAAGGGAAAAAGTGGCAGCATCCATTGATCTCTTCTCTGCAAATTCATCCGAATCTGCAGCCATTAAAAATTTCATAGAATCGCTATTCTTTCTTCTTGAAATTGAAGTTTACCCCAATAAAAATCAGTTGGCAAGTCCCGGAATTGCCGGCCAAATAGCAGATGGAAGCGCTACCCGATATATAGCTCCAAGCGGGCTTGAATACGATCAGATTATCAATAAAAGTCTTATTGGTGCATTGATGGTTGACCAGGTCATCAATAATTACATAAGCCCAACGCTTTTGAACCAAAACAACATTCGGCAGGATAACAATAACAAAGTGCTTCTCGATGGAACAAATTATACACAGATGGAACATTTATGGGATGAGGCTTACGGCTATCTTTATGGTACATCGGTTAATACAGCAAATCCCAATGCCAGCATCGGGGCGGATGACAATTTTCTGAATAAATATATCGGTAGAGTAAATGAAGATGAAGATTTTACTGGCATTGCCGAACAAATATTTAATGCCTTCAAAATTGGTCGCGCAGCAATCCTTGCAAATAATTATACACTAAGAGACGAGCAGATCGCAATTTTGAGAAACGAAATATCAAATTTAATTGCAATCAGGGCTGTTTATTATATGCAACAGGGAAAGAATGCCTTGCCGGCCGATAGAAACAATTACAGTGCATATGGTTCAGCATTCCACGATTTATCAGAAGGCTACGGATTTTTATACAGCCTTAGATTTACCCGAAATGGGGAAGGTGAAGAACTTTTTAGCCGTGAAGAAGTCGATAATTTAATTTCAAAATTGTTGAGCGATGGTTCTAATGGCCTGTGGGATGTTAAAGCGGAAACACTCGATGAAATATCAGAAATAATTTCATCTAAATTTAATTTCACAGTTGCACAGGCAGGTGAATAGATTATTATTTTTGTAAAAAATCAAATCGTGAAATGATGAATAGAGGGGTTCTGATAATTTTAATTCCATTGCTGTTTGCATGCTCTGAGGACGAATCACCTGAAACCCAAAATGATAATTTTGATCGTCAAAGCATGCTTATCAATTGGGCCGATAATATAATTATTCCCTCCTACAAGGCTTATGAATACAGTCTTTTAGCTTTGCAAAGCGCTAAAAATGATTTTATCGCAAATCCTGATATTTCTTCCTTATCAGAATTGAGAATTAAATGGGAAGAAGCCTATCTCAATTGGCAAAAAGTGTCCATGTTTCAGATCGGCATGGCAGAGCAAATTACCTTACGCGACTTTACAAATATTTATCCCTGCGATAAGGAAGAAATCGAAATGGCCATCAGTTCTGGTGACTATAATTTGGAATTGCCATCAAGCAGGGATATGCAGGGTTTTCCGGCATTGGATTATTTGCTTTACGGTATGGCTGATTCAGAAAATGAATTGCTCCAAAAACTCTCGCAAACAGCCTATTCCTCCTATCTGTCTGAGCTCGTCGAACGCTTATTGTTTTTGAGCCAATCTGTTATAGATGATTGGGAAGGTGATTATCGCGATCAGTTTGTAGAAAACGACGGATCGGATGCGGGTAGTTCGGTGAATAAAATGCTCAACGATTATATGTTTTATTATGAAAAAGTGCTTCGGGCCGGAAAAGTCGGGATTCCGGCGGGTGTTTTTTCAAGTACCAGCAGAAGTGATTTGGTTGAAGCCCCCTATCGCGGTGATTTGTCAAAATCCTTATGTCTCAGTGCTTTAAATTCGGTTATCAATTTTTTCCATGGGAGACATTATAATTCAAACGAAGAAGGGGAAAGTCTTAAAAGCTATCTCGACTATCTCAATTCGGTATCCGAAACAGAAAGCCTGAGTTTGAGTATCGCCAATCAATTTGATCTTTCAAGAGATAAAATTGAAAGTCTGAATGAAGATTTTGCATTACAAATTCAGACGGATAATTCGGCCATGTTAGAAGCCTATGATGAACTTCAAAGCAATGTGGTTTTAATGAAAGTAGACATGTTTCAAGCCATGAATATTCGCGTAGATTATGTCGATGCCGACGGTGATTAATGTTTCAAGGGATTAGGTCATATTTACAAAGCACTACAAAGGCTGCACCACTGGCAGCCTTTCGTATTTTATTCGGTTTGCTGATGTTTGTCAGTCTGATCCGCTTTGCATTAAACGGATGGATAGAGAAACTTTACATAGAGCCTAAATTCTTCTTTCATTACTACGGCTTCGAATTTGTAAAACCACTGGGCAATTTCACTTATCTTATCTTTTTTATCTGCGCTATCGCCTCGCTTGGAGTGGCATTGGGTTATAAGTATCGTCTTTCCATCATCGTTTTTTTTCTGAGCTTTACCTATATCGAGCTGATGGATTTGACCACCTATCTCAACCACTATTATTTCATCAGTATTATTTCCTTCGTAATGATCTTTCTTCCGGCCAATGCCTATTTTTCATACGACGCTTATAAAAACCCTAGGAGGGCCTTTGAATATGTTCCCAATTGGACCATTGATGTTATAAAACTTCTTCTTTCGATAGTTTATTTCTATGCCGGATTGGCCAAATTAAATTCTGATTGGATCATATATGCAATGCCTTTGAGCATTTGGCTTCCCTCCGCCTATGACTTACCTTTTCTCGGGGAATTTTTGCAGCAGAGATGGCTGATATATCTATTTTCCTGGTCAGGAGCAGTTTACGATCTTAGCATTCCTTTTTTGCTTTTTTATAAAAAAACCAGGTGGTACGCTTTTTTCCTTGTAATTGTATTCCATCTTTTGACCGGGGCCCTGTTCCCTATTGGCATGTTCCCTTATATCATGATTGCTGCGAGCACCATTTTCTTTGAGTCCAAATGGCATCAAAAAGCCATAAACTATCTTGCGGGATTGCTAAAAATTAGTTTGGAGAAATTTGATAATGCGCTAAAAAAAACAGAGTCATTTTCAATGGTATCAAGACTAAAATTATCCTTTCTTGGTTTATTCCTACTCCTTCAATTGCTCTTTCCATTCCGTTACCTTGCCTATCCCGGTGAGCTCTTTTGGACAGAAGAAGGCTATCGGTTTTCATGGCGCGTAATGCTGATGGAAAAAGCGGCCAATGCCCAATTTAAAATCTCAGAACCACAGAGTGGAATTGAATTTTACGTTGACAATAGCAAGTTTCTCAGCGGTTTTCAGGAAAAACAGATGTCGGGTCAGCCGGACATGATCCTTCAATACGCCCATTTCCTTAAAGCGCATTATGAGAAACAAGGAATGAAAAATGTAGAGGTTTATGCCGATGTATTTGTAGCATTAAACGGTCGCAAAAGCAAAAGGTACATTTCACCGGAAATCGATTTAAGTAAAATCAATGATTCTTTTGCGCATAAAAACTGGATCTTAAAATTTGACGATGAGATTAGCGGTTTTTAGTTTATTTATTTTTCTAATACTCAAAGCCACAGGTTCTGTCGCGCAATTCAGCATAAAAGGCATTGTATCCGATTTAAACTCAAATCAAAAAATTCCCGGTGTCGAAGTTTACAATTCAAATGTCAACGAAATAGCGCTGACAGATCAAAACGGTCAATTCCTTTTAAAAGACTTAGACAAAGACATATATTCCCTAACCTTTTTTAAATCGGGCTATGGCGTTAAAGAAATTAAAATACAAGTTCGAAACGATACAATTCTGCGCGTTGGAATGGAAATACTCAGTCAAGAGCTTTCTGAGGTTCTCATTTCAGAACAGAAAGAAGAAATATTTAGCATAGAAAGACTTGATCCAGTAGAAGGGACAGCGATTTATGCTGGTAAAAAGTCGGAAGTGGTGAAACTGAATAATTTCGTGGGGAATACCGCCTCCAATAATCCCAGACAAATTTATTCACAGGTCGTTGGTCTGAATATTTATGAGGGCAATGATGCTGGCCTGCAATTGAATGTGGGTGGACGCGGGCTGGATCCCAACCGAACCTCTAATTTCAATACAAGACAAAACGGTTACGATATCAGTGCAGATGTTTTGGGCTATCCGGAAAGTTATTATACGCCCACCGCTGATGCGTTAAGTGAAATACGGATAGTCAGGGGTGCCGCCTCGCTTCAGTACGGAACACAGTTTGGCGGGATGATCAATTTTAAATTAAAAGAACCCAATCTCGAGAAAAAGCTCGAATTTATAAGTCGGAATACCATTGGCTCATTTGAATTGCTGAATACTTTCAATAGCATTTCGGGAAAAATCGGCCAATTCTCATATTATTCATTTATCAATTACAAACAGGGCTCCGGATTCAGGCCAAATTCTGAATTTAACTCCTTTAATGCTTTCTCAAGTCTCAATTACGATTTTAGCGACAAAACGAGCATCAACTTTGAATTGACCTATCTCAATTATTTGGCTCAACAGGCCGGTGGATTGACGGATTCCCAATTTGAAGAAAACATTAGATACAGCAACAGAGAACGAAATTGGTTTGCAGTTGACTGGCAGTTGTATTCAATCAGACTCAAACACAAACTGACCTATCGCACCAATATTAGTTTGAATATTTTTGCTTTAAACGCTGAAAGAAATGCCCTGGGATTTCGCGGTGATCCCCAAAGACCCGAACGAAACCCAATTACAGAACAGGACGATCCAGCTCTTCCCAGAGATCTCATCAAAGGAAATTTTAAAAACTGGGGTGCCGAACTGAGGTCCATTACCCGTTACAGGCCTTTCAATAAAGATGCGGTATTTCTAATCGGAGCAAAATACTATCAGTCCGACAATACTTCTGTTCAGGGCCCGGGCTCGGTCGGAGGCGAGGCTGACTTTTCATTTGCCAATTCCCGCTTTCCCTCCTATCCAAATCAATCCGATTTTCGATTCCCCAATTTTAATCTGGCTTTGTTTACAGAACATATACTGAATCTGAACAGCAAGTTTTCGATTACGCCCGGAATCCGATTGGAGCACATCAGGACTCAATCGATAGGTGATTATTTAAATATAAATTACGACATCGCCGGCAATGAAATTTTTAGAGAATTGAGAACCGATAACCGAAGCCTGGAAAGAGATATTGCTTTATTTGGATTGGGCTTGAGTTATTATGAGTCGAGTTCACTTGAGTTCTATGCCAATATTTCCCAGAATTACCGATCCGTCACTTTCTCTGATATACGCGTAGTCAACCCAACCTTTATCATTTCTCCGGATATCAGCGATGAAAGGGGCTTTACAACTGATCTGGGCATGCGTGGAACCTGGAGTACTTATTTGTCCTATGATCTGGGTGCTTTTTCTATGCTTTATAATGACAGGATTGGCACCATACTCATAGAAACCGGCCCGAATAAAGGCGACCGTGTCCGACAAAACATTGGAGATGCCTGGATTTACGGTGCTGAGCTATTTGCCGACTGGAACATGTTAAAAACCTTTGGCTCAAAAGCCGATAATTTTCGAATAAATCCATTTGTCAATTTAGCCATTACCAATTCCGAATACATCAACAGCGATGAAAACAATGTCAGTGGCAAAAAGGTAGAGTTTATTCCTCTCGTCAATTTAAAAACCGGTATGCGAATAAAAATTCAGAATATTTCCATTAGCACCCAGTTTACCTATTTGTTTGAACAATTTACCGATGCGGAAAACACTGAAAGTGCTCAAAAAGGGGATAGTCGGGAGGGCATTATTGGAACCATACCGGAATATTATGTGGCCGATCTTTCCATGGTTTATACCTTAAATAAAATGTCAATTGAAACCGGTGTTAACAATCTACTGAATAACAAATATTTCACCCGCAGAGCCACCGGTTACCCCGGCCCCGGAATTATTCCTGCAGACGGGCGAGCTTTCTATTTTACACTGGGACTAAAGTTATGATCAAATGAATTTGTATTTTGGTGTTCAAATTAAAAATATGAAAGGTTATTACCCACTTGTTTTTCTTCTCTCTGTTCTATTCATTTCCTGTAATAATAACGAAGACGATTCAGTACCCGGCACATCAAACAACTCCAAAAGGGATACCTGGGAGGTCATTCAAACTGAAATTTGGGATGTCAATTGTATTTCCTGCCACAGCGCCGGTAATACTTTTGCTACGCAATCAGACCTCGTCCTCACTTCGGATGTAGCTTATGAACAATTAATTGACAGAGACCCAAAGAACGCTGCCGCAAAAGCGGATGGATTGAAACTCCTGGGAAATGACGGACTCGCCAGCATGCAGAAAAGCTTTTTGTGGGAAAAAATAAACGCTCAGGACAGAGAACACTTTTATTCGGATCATCCCGAATACGGGTCTCAAATGCCATTGGGACCAACTCCATTAACCAATGGTGAATTGGCATATATTGCGGAATGGATACTAAAAGGCGCTCCTAAAACGGGTATCGTTGCAGATGAAGAACTTCTTGATGACACCAGCCGATATCAAACACCAATATTTTTTCAACTTGACAGTCCGGACAGGGGCTTTCAATTCCATATTGATGAATTTCAAGTGCCTGCCAATACTGATTATGAGTTTTTTTACTATTTGCCTGCCATCAGCAATGAGGACATTTTTATCAAGCAAGTAGAAATTTCAATGAGAACCGGAAGTCATCATTTTCTGGCCTACACTTTTGATGATCAGATATCACCATCGTTTCTCCCTCCTGCCAATACGATTAGAGAAGTCTATCTCTCAAACGGCAATTATAACATTACAACGCTCATTCCAACCCAGTGGCATGAATTTGTGACCGGTACGCAATGGCCCTTTATGAATTACTCATTTCCGGATGGAGTGGCCTTAAGGCTTCCTGCCGGAAAAGGCCTGGATCTCAATTCGCATTACGCCAATAAAAGTGCTTCTCCAATAAGGGGTGAAGTGTATATGAATATTCATACCGTGGAACAAAATGAAGTACAGCACGCCGCCGAAATTCTACAATTGAACAATCAAAGTTTTATTCTTCCGGCCAATAAAGTTACAACCATAGAAAAGACTTATTACTTTAACGAGAAAAGACATATTTTCCAGTTGTTTTCGCATGCCCATGAGCACATGACGGAATTTCAGGTTTTGGTAAAAGGAGGCGATAATGATGGGGAATTGGTTTATGTATCCTACGATTGGGAGCATCCGCCTATTTTAGAATTGAATCCACCATTGGTTCTGGAAGCCGGCCAGGGATTAACCTTAAAAGTTACTTACGATAACGATGAAGATGTGGATTTGTCTTTTGGTTTGCGCAGTTCAGACGAGATGATGATTCTATTTGGAGCATACTATTAATAAAAAAGCCCGCTTTACAAAAGCAGGCTTTTTTTCCAAAACTAAAACGCCAATCAATAACCTAAAATGCTATTGAAATACGTTTTAATTACAATCTCTTACTACCTTACCCTACTTTTTAAATATCTATGGGAGAAAATTAAGATCAATCCGAAAACAGCCATTTTTGGGCTTCATCAAAATCTTTGAAATATCTCGATATAAGTTTTCGGCCTGTATCCTTTACTTCGTATTCCTCGATCATCTGTTCCATGGCAATTTTTTGGATTAAATTCCAGGGCATGACAAATGCTATTTTGCTCAGATGTTGAACGGTATATGGAAAAACTTCAGTGGCTATAAACTCCTGAATATCAGGCGTCATAATAAAGTTACTCCTCCGACTATCGCTGAGAACCAGGGAAATATTGTTATCAACCACTGCTTCTCTATAAACAATCATCTCTTTTTTAAAGGTATCTTTGCTCATCGATTGATCTTCATCGATGAATTCCAGGTAGAGATATGATTTATCAGGATCATGTGAAATAATCTGATGTTTACTTTTGTAAATTTGATTCAATTCTAATTACACCTGTTAATTCTGTCAAAAATTACAAAAATTAGCAGAATATCTAATGAAATTATTGATCTCTGTTATTATTTTTCTTTCGGGTACACTTTCTCAACCGAATTCGGAAGAGGCTCTGCTTTTAAAATCAAAATGCAAAGAACACTTTAAAGAAGGCCAGCTGTTTTTCAAATTAAGGGCCAATGGCGCCAATGATTGGCATGCAAAGTCTAAATACATTGATAGCGCTATTTATCATTTCAAAAAAGGATTAAACTGTTCGGAATACCGGCAAAGAAGCGCCTACTTTTACTTAAGGTCATTGCATTTTAAGGGCATGTACACAGGATTACCTGATGAACATAGAAAACTCATTTACAATGAAGCCAAAGAGTTGGGTGAACAATTGGCTATCGAGTATCCGGAGGATGTTGGCATAAAGCTTTGGTATCTCGCTTCCGCAGGAAAATGGATTCAATATTACGGTATTTTCAGGGCCGCTTACGACGGGCTCGGGCCAAGGATTAAAGCTACCTGTGAAAAAATTGTTGACTTGGATCCCATATATGAAAATGGCATAGGTTACCGGATGCTGGGCCTTGTTTATTATATGGCACCGTACATTCCTGTGGTATTGACATGGCCCGATAAAGAAAAGGGCATCGCACTCACTAAAAAATCTCTTGAAATCAATCCCGACAATATTGGAAACCTATTGTTTATGGGTAAAATGTATTATCTCGATGAACAGTATGAAAAAGCCATTTATTATCTCAATAAATGCAATGATCAAATTCCAAGAGAAGATTACCTTATTATGGAGCGTTTTGACCAAATGAAAGCCAGGCATTTTCTTGAAATCATAGAATCCAAAGGATTTGGCCAATAAATATGACATAGGAATTATTGGCGGAGGACTGGCGGGTCTGTGCCTTTCGATAAGACTTTCAAATGCAGGTTATAAAACCGCCCTCTTTGAAAAGAAAAGCTATCCATTTCACAGGGTTTGCGGCGAATACGTTTCAATGGAAGCCTTGCCCTATTTAAAATCATTGGGTTTTGATCCTTTTGTGCATGGAGCTGTCAGGATAAATAAGCTGTTTGTAAGCAGTACCTCAGAGATATCCTTAAAAAGCAAATTGGACATAGGAGGATTTGGTCTGAGCCGATATGTATTTGATGCGGAGCTGGCCAAAATTTCACGACATTCCGGAACGGAAATTTTTGAGAATACCCTAATTCAGCATATAGAAAAAAAAGAGGCTAACTGGCTGATCAAAAGCAATGACAACCGTCAATTTGAAGTGGATCAATTGATTGGTGCTCAGGGAAAAAGAAGTAATATAGATTCCAGACTCAGGCGAAAATTTCTGAATAAAAGATCTCCTTATGTAGGTATTAAGTATCATATAAAATACAATCAGGATAAGGATCTGATTGCACTTCACAACTTTAGAAATGGCTATTGTGGAATATCCCGGGTGGAAAATGACAAGTACTGTCTTTGCTATCTTGTCGCCGCTTCGGAATTAAAGAACCATGGAAGCATTCAAAATTTGGAGCAAAATGTTTTGTCTGATAACCCGCATTTAAAAGACATATTTAACAATGCTGAATTTCTTTATGAAAAACCGCTTGCCATAAACGAAATCACATTCAGTAAAAAAGAGATCAACGAAAATGGCATATTGATGTGTGGAGATGCTGCTGGAATGATAGCACCGCTTTGCGGAAACGGTATGGCAATGGCAATACACTCTTCAAAATTACTGGCTGAAAGTATTATTTTAGGACAGGGTCAAAATAATTATAAAAAGAACTGGGAAATGAATTTTTCAAAGCGTCTATGGATCGGCAGAGCGATACAAGGCACATTTGGCAATAAGAGCCTTACCAACATGACTTTAAGCTTTTTTAAGGCTATGCCCTACCTCAGAGATCAGCTGATTCGCAAAACACACGGTAGGGTATTTTAATTATTGAGAAAATAAATCGTAAGAAAAAAAACAATCATGCAGACTGAGGAAATCATGTTTAGCCTCATAGTTCTGTCAAAATTAGCTTCTTCGGGATTTTTCCAGACTTTTAACATCCACCACTGAAAATAAAGAAGAACGGGTAGCAAAAAAGCCTGAAGAATAAAAAAATGATTGATTTTGCCCATCATTTTAAAATACAGACCAAAAAGCAGATCGGCCATTAGAAATACTATACCCGTGAACAGAAAAGTGCCTCTAATACCCAGCTTTATACTAATGGAGACATCCCCACGCTTTTGATCTTCATCATGCTGATATATTTGAGTCATTGGGTAAGAACCAATCAATAGAACGCTTGAAATAAATGCGGGAAGCAGATATTTAAGTTCAGTTAATTGGGATAAATGCACGTTATCAAAGACCTGAATACAAGCCAGGTAAATAAATCCTCCCTGAAAAACACCTACCGTCAATAGGCCCGCAATTGGATACTTTTTTAGGCGGATGGCGGGATGCGAGTATGCCTTTGAAACCAGACCATAAATCAAGATTGCGATAGCGAAATAAATGGAAATATAAATAGAGATAGCCAGGCCAATAAGATCAAAAATTAGTGAGGTGTGCAATAAATTTTTATCAACTTTTGGAGGATATTTCAAACCACCGATGGATTTTTCATCTTTATCATAAAAAGAATTAAATCCGTTACTTGCAGGGTACACAAAGAGATGCAGGGCAATGAACATTAAAATGACCGATAAATAGTCTGCATAGCTGCTTTGGCTGAGTGCAAATACGAATACCGGCAATAAAAAAATTGAAAACGGGATTCGCAAATGCTGACGGCTTGACTTACTGATCATAAAATTGAAAAATTGAACGAAAGTTATATCACGCATATAGGTTGTGCAAATCCCGAACACGCCATAAGTCAGGAAGATGCATTTAAGTTTATGGTTGCAACCTTAAAGGCCGATAAAGTGCTGGAAAGGAAACTATCAGTACTATACCGACAAACACAAATTGACAAAAGATATACCGTAGTTTCTTCCTTCACGCGCGATAAGAATTTCCATTTTAACAAAAAAGAAAACAAGCTATTCAGCACTTCAGAGCGCATGCAGATTTATGAAAAAGAGGCTTTGATCCTTGCTGAAAAATCTGTTCACGATCTAAAAATTGATTTTCCTGTAAAGGAAATAACGCATTTGATCACATTTAGCTGTACAGGCATGTATGCTCCGGGCCTGGATATCGACCTGGTAAGGCACATGGGATTAAGTCCTAATATTCAGCGATTCAATGTCAATTTTATGGGCTGTTATGCAGGTTTAACCGTATTAAAACTCGCTGATTCAATTGTCAAGAGTGATCCAAAGGCAAAAGTTTTAATGGTGGGTGTTGAAATATGCTCTATTCATTTTCAAAAAGATTTAGACGAAGATTTTCTCTTATCCAATGCGCTTTTTGCAGATGGCTCCGCGGCCTGCATTGTGCAATCGCAACCCATGAAAGGCAAAAACATAAAGAACGAATCTTTTTATTGTGAATTAATTACCGAAGGTTTGAGCGATATGGCTTGGCATATCAGGGACTTTGGATTTGAAATGAAACTCTCCTCTTATATTCCAAAATTGTTAAATGGCAGCATGGATCAATTACTTGATCAATTAGAAAAGGACATGGGTAAGGAAAGCTCTGTTGATCATTTTGCCATTCATCCGGGAGGCAGGGCCATATTGGATACCCTTTCTAAAAAAATAGGTAAAAAAAATAACGCACTTCAACATTCTTATGACATTTTACGTGACTATGGCAATATGTCATCAGTGACAGTAATTTTTGTGCTGAAAAGATTAATGGAGAGCCTCGATAATTCGAATAACAAAGAAAAGATCCTTAGCATGGCTTTTGGTCCCGGTCTGACAATGGAATCTGCATTATTGGAATTCGCCTATGTTTAAGCAGCGTTCGAGTCAAAAGGAATTAATGGATGACCTCAATTTGGCATCCGATGCTTTAAAGCAAAACCTTAGAGAGCTCGAAATGGTGAATAGCTATTTGGGAGGCTATAAGGTAACTCTGTCTGCACTTAAAAAGTTAAAACTAAGGAAAGATCGAAAATACAGGCTCATTGATATCGGCTCGGGTGCCGGAGATATGTTAAAACAAATGGCCAAATGGGCGAACCGAAATCATTTAAACATTGAATTTGCCGGCCTGGATGCCAATCAGTTTATGATTGATTATGCGGCGAAATCCTGCTCAGAATTTGACAATATTTCATTTCTCAGAAAAAACATATTTGAAGCAAATTCAGAAGATTTAAAAGCAGATATTGTTACCATGAATCTTTTTTGTCATCATTTCAGTGATAAGGAATTAAGTCAAATTATTAATCTTATATCCGATTCTGAAGCCAATGTGATTATAATCAATGATCTACATCGCCATCCCCTGGCCTATTATTCAATCTGGTTTCTTACCAGGTTATTGAATGGCTCTTATTTGGTACAACACGATGCACCTTTATCGGTGAAAAGAGCATTTAAAAAAAACGAAATCCGAAAAATTTTCGTAAATACAAGTTTCAAAGATGTTACTATTGTGTGGAACTGGGCCTTTCGATGGCAGGTAAGTGCCTTTAAGAATAAAATAGGACATTTTTAGTTTTTATAAATCCAGACCTTTGGACTGGTTTATTATAGCATTAGAATTTGGGCAACTACAAACTCATATTATCCATTGTTTTGATGGGATGCGCTTTAAATCTTTGGGCTCAAAATGATCCAATAAAAATTGAAACCAAGGTAGAGGAGCCTCCCAAGCAAATTCCGAAGGAAGATTCGATAAGTCTGGCCAATGCCTATTTTAAAAAAGGGATCACTCAGAGTTTATTATACCAAAATTACAAGGAGGGAATTTTATCTTTTAGCAAATCCATTAATCTGAATCCAAATAATGCGACTGCCTATTACAACAGAGGTTATGCTTTAATGAAAGTTAATGAACTTGAAGAAGCCATTAATGATTTTGAAAAATCCTTGGCATTAAACGATAAAAACAAAAAGGCATTATTGAATCTGGGAAAATGTTTTACACTGGTGGGTAATCAAAAAAATGCTCTTGAGGTTTATGAAAAAGCACTTCTTCTTGATAACGGTTATGCCGCTGTTCACTACAATATGGGGATAAGTTACGGGGCATTGAATGAAAAAGCTAAAGCAATAGAAGCCTATAACAAAGCCATAAAATTCGATCCCAATAAAGCCAGCTATTTTTTCAATCGCGCCCTAATGTTCCAGGAAATTGGAAATATGCCTTCTGCACTCAATGATTTTAAAAAAGCCTCGGAATTGGACAAGGAAGATCCCAATATTCAATTTGCACTCGGTTTTTTATATCTTAATCAACGCATACCCGAAGAAGCAATAGAAGCTTTCAATGCTGCCATTGCCATGGATAGCAGCTATTGGAATGCCTATTTCAACAGAGGCCTTGTTTTCCTTGAACAATTGGAATTTGAAAAGGCAGCAAGTGATTTGAATACTTATACCGCCAATATCAAAGACGATCCACTGGGTTTTTTTTATGCAGGAAAAGCAAATATGGAGAAAGGCGATATGTATAAAGCCATGAATGATTTTGAATCATCGGTTAGTTTAAATCCAGAGTTCGGGTGGTCCAATTATTATCTCGGCTATGTGATGATCAATTCTTTTGGGAAATTCGAAGGCTGCGCTTATTTGGAAAAAGCCAAAAACATGGGTGTTGCAGAAGCTGAGCGCACTTTAAAAATAGCCTGTGTCAATAAATGAAATTAATCTCTTTCTTTATTGAATAAGCTAAGCCCTTTGCAAATAGAACCATATATTTGCAGGAAATATCAATCCTCATGAATAAAAAACTTCAATCCTTAATTATCATCGTTGTAATAAGTTTGATTCTTGTTACTATCCTTTCTTCCAATATATTTTATACGCTTAATCCGGGTGAAAGAGGCGTAGTATTTAAAAAATTTGGAATAGGTCTGGATAAAGAAAACGTTTTGATTCCCGGATTTCACATAATCGCACCCTGGAATACTCTGTTTGTTTATGATGTAAAAGAAAAAATAGCCAATGAAAAGATGGATGTCCTTGACAAAAATGGGTTATCTATTAGTGTGGATGTCTCAATTAGATTCAACCCATATTATAAATATATAGGCATACTTCATGAAAGTTTTGGTGATAATTATGTAAATACATTAGTTATTCCAGAAGTCAGATCCTCTGTTAGGAAAGTTATGGGTCGATTCACAGCCGAAGAAATTTATAGTACTAAAAGAGCAGAGGTGGAAGAAACCATCATTAATGTGACTACTGAAATTCTTGCAAGTCCCAAGAACAATATTCAAATGAATGCCTTGCTTATCCGTTCAATTAACCTTCCTCCTCAAATCAAGGAAGCCATTGAAAACAAACTTAAACAGGAACAGGAAGCTCTGGCCTATCAGTTTCGATTGAACAAAGAAAAAAGTGAGGCTGAACGAAAAGAAATTGCTGCCAAGGGTGAAGCCCTGGCCAACAATATAGTAAACAGTAGTTTAACGGATAAACTATTGAAAATGAGAGGAATAGAAGCGACTCTGGAGTTGTCTAAATCCCCAAATTCTAAAATTGTTGTAATTGGTGGTGGAGATGAAGGGTTGCCTTTAATTTTAGGTAATAATTAAATTTTGAATAATACCACCCGTATTGTTATTTTGAAAACATTTTTGAAAGAAGTACACCTAAAGTAAACGCTTGAAATCCTATGTCAGAATTCGCAGAAATAATCTTAGACGGCAAATCCCATAAACTTCCAATAATTACCGGATCTGAAGGTGAAAAAGCCATTGATATCGCTAAATTAAGGACGGAAACAGGGTACATTACTCTGGACACCGGTTTTAAAAATACAGGATCAACCCAAAGTTCAATTACATTTTTGGATGGGGAAAAAGGAATTCTCAGATATAGAGGCTATCCCATTGAACAATTGGCTGAAAAATCGGAATTTCTTGAAGTGGCCTATCTTTTAATTCACGGTGAATTACCGAGCAAAGAGGTGTATCAGAAATTTAAAAGAAAGGTAACTGAGCATACTTTGGTGCATGAAGATACCAAGAAGATTTTTGATGGATTTCCATCAAGGTCACATCCAATGGGTGTTTTGTCTTCACTGGTAAGCAGTTTAACAGCCTTTTATCCTAAAAGTATTGACCCAAATCGCTCTCCAGCTGAAATTGACCTGACAATAATCCGTTTGCTGGCAAAAATTCCAACCATTTCCGCATGGGCATTTAAAAATGAAATGGGACATCCGGTCAATTACCCAAGGAACGATCTGGACTATTGCTCGAACTTCCTTTACATGATGTTCGGACTTCCTGCGGAAGATTATAAGGTCGATCCGGTTTTGGCGGATGCCTTGAATAAGTTATTGATTCTTCATGCAGATCACGAGCAAAACTGTTCTACCTCAACAGTTCGAATTGTCGGTTCTTCGCACACTAGTCTGTACACGGCGATTGCCGGAGGTATAAGCGCTCTTTGGGGACCTTTGCATGGTGGAGCAAACCAGGCAGTGATTGAAATGCTTGAAGAGATTAAAAATAACGGTGGCGATGTGGCCAAGTTTGTAGCCAAAGCCAAGGATAAAAATGATCCGTTCAGATTGATGGGATTTGGTCACAGGGTTTACAAAAACTTTGACCCACGTGCAAAAATTATTAAAAAAGCGGCTGACCAGGTGCTGGATGCTCTAGGCGTTGATGATCCCTCTCTTGATATTGCCAAACAGCTTGAAGAAGTTGCTTTGAAAGATGAATATTTTGTAGAAAGAAATCTCTATCCAAATGTTGACTTCTATTCAGGAATTATTTACCGTGCCATGGGCATCCCAACGGAAATGTTTACCGTGATGTTCACATTGGGAAGATTACCCGGATGGATAGCGCAGTGGAAAGAAATGAGAGAAAATAACGAACCGATTGGCAGACCTAGACAAATTTACATCGGTGAAAACGAAAGGAATTATGTTCCTTTAGACAAGCGTTAAATTTCTCTTAGAGAATAAATAAATGGCCCTTCTGATTTTCGGAAGGGCTTTTTTTATATTACAAATGCACCGGCTATAGTGCCTGTCATCATACAGGCAATGGTTGCACCGAGTAGGGCCTTCATTCCCAATTCAGACAAGGTTGATTGCTGATTTGGTGCCATGGCGCCTATTCCTCCTATTTGAATGGCTATTGAACTGAAATTACTAAATCCGCATAATGCGAATGTGCTTATTACTATGGCCTTCGGACTTAAGGCACCTTCGGATTTTAAAGCGGATAGATCAAGGTAAGCAACAAATTCGTTGATAACTGTTTTTTGACCTAGAAGACTACCTACAGCAAGTGAATCAGCCCATGGCACTCCCATTATAAATGCAAGTGGGCGAAATGCCTGCCCCAGGATATATTGCAAAGTAAGACCATCAAATAAACCGTTAGTTGATGTGATAATTAATGCATTGACGCCAATCCAGTTACCAATAAGATTGCTAAATATATAATTGAGCAGATATATTATTGCGATAAATGCCAATAGCATTCCGCCTATGTTTAGTGCAAGTTTAACGCCATCGCTGGCACCATTGGCCAGAGCATCGATAAGGTTTACTCCTATCTTGTCTTTATTGACACTCAGATCCTCCTTCTCAATATCCTTTGTTTCAGGGATTAGCATTTTTGAAATTACAATCCCAGCAGGTGCGTTCATGATGGAGGCACTTAATAAAAAACTGGCAAATTTTGCCTTTTCAACAGGATCAGGGCCACCTAGAAATGAAACATATGCAGCGAGCACACCTCCTGCTATTGTGGCCATGCCCCCTGTCATTAGACACATAATTTCTGATTTGGTCATTTTTGAAACGAATGGGCGAACGAGCAATGGCGCTTCTGTTTGTCCCAAAAATATATTCCCTGCAGCGGATAAACTCTCTGGGCCTGATAAACGCATGGTTTTAGCCATGATCCAGGCTATTCCAAATACAACCTTTTGAAGTACACCGAGATAATAAAGCCCTGCTGAAACCGTAGAAAAAAAGATGACTGTAGGTAATACCTGAAATGCAAAAATAAAGCCGAGGCCATGTCTTAATTCAGGATTGGCATCAGAGTTTCTGGCCAAGTCACCGAATAAAAATTCTGCACCATCCTCTGAAAAACTAAGAAGCGTGACAAAACCCTTACTTATTATATAAAACATATCCCTTATTGCGGGCACATTGGTAACCAGAAAACCAAAGGTCACCTGTAAAAACACACCTATTCCTACCAGTCTCCAATCGATTTTTTTTCGATTGACAGAAAATAAAAATGCGATCCCGAGAAGAACAATAATGCCAAATAAGCCTCTTAGTATTTCCATAAAAAAAGCCATTGAATAGATTCAATGGCACGAATATAATTTAATTCAATTTATGACCGCTTATTTAATTCGTCGCGAATTTGTGCTGCCTTTTCGTAATCTTCTTTTTTCAATGCTTCGGCTAATTTTTTCTCCAATTCTGCCACTGACATTTTTTTAAGCTTATCGGTGAATGGTAAGGATTTTCTTGGCTCATCGGCTTCGGCACTGACCACTTCCTTAATTTCAGAAGTTATTTCCTCGCCTTCATCCATAATAACGCCGGCTTCATCGAGTATTTTGTCGAAGGTGTAAATCGGAACATTAAATCGCAATCCTATGGCAATAGCATCCGAAGGACGAGAATCAATTTCCACTTCTTTCTCACCGTTACCGCATACAATTTTGGCAAAGAAAACGCCTTCACTCAGGTCAGAAATTACGATTTCTTTAATGGTGTAATTAAAATCCTTTGCAAAACTTTTAAAAAGATCATGAGTCATCGGACGGTTGGGCACAATTTTTTCAATTTCAATGGCGATTGCCTGTGCCTCAAACATTCCAATTATAATCGGAAGACGCCTTTTGCCGCTCTCCTCGCCCAACACCAATGCAAATGATCCTGTATGGGTATGACTGGAAGACAGTCCGATAATCTCGAGCTTAATCCGCTTCAAATCCTATTATTTAGCTGCTTTAATTGCTTCTGTTAATTTAGGTATTACTTCAAAGGCATCGCCAACTATGCCGTAATCTGCTGCTTTAAAAAAAGGAGCTTCTGAATCTTTATTGATAACAACAATATTTTTTGATGAATTGACACCGGCAAGATGCTGTATTGCTCCCGAAATTCCAACCGCAATGTATAAATCAGGACTTACTTTCACGCCTGTTTGTCCCACATGTTCGTGATGAGGTCTCCATTCCATGTCAGAAACAGGCTTGGAACAACCGGTTGCTGCACCCAATGTTTTTGCAAGATCTTCCAGCATTCCCCAGTTTTCTGGTCCTTTCATACCTCTTCCACCGCTTACTACCAATTCAGCTTCTGGTAATAAAATATCACCTTCAGCTTTTTCAGTTTCTAAAATAGCAATGTCCTTATCCGCATCTGAAATTCCTGAAGTAAAGGATTCGACCTGTGCTTCAGATCCAGTTTCCATTATTTCTGCAGCTCCTTTTTTTAGTGTCAAAACCTTTTTGTCGGCCAGTAGTCTTTCAAACTTAAATGCTTTACCGGTAAAAATGCTTCTCTTGATTTTAAAACCATCAGAGGTGTCTGGTAATTCAACCAAATTTGTCCCCAATGCAGCTGAAATCTTAACCGATAGCTTGGCGGCAGCAGCATCGGACAATGACGATTTAGGTAACACTACTATACTTGCAGACTCCTGCTCGCTTGCCTTGGCTAAAGCAGATGCAACCGGCGATATTCTTCCTTTATCAAATTCTGATTCGGAATCGTGGAGTACTTTCCTCGCTCCGTTTTTTCCTAAGCCACTCAATTCGGCAGCATCTATCGTTCCAAGTGCTACAGCAGTTACGCTGTCATTAAATTTATCAGCAAGCGCTTTAGCAAAGCTTACGGCCTCCCTGCTCGATTTTTTAATTTTTCCTTCTTCACTTTCTACATATACCAGTACGCTCATCTTATATAACTTTAGCTTCGTTTTTCAATAAATTTACTAATTCTTCGACATTGTCCTTGTCTATCATTTTACATTCCCCCTTGGCCTTAGGCATTTCATAACCAAGACTTTCTATCGTTTCTCCATCACCGACAGGTTCAATAACTTCAAGAGGCTTAGTTCTGGCGGACATGATCCCTCTCATATTCGGGATTTTCCATTCTGCAATTGGTTCCTGACATCCGGCTACTAATGGCATCTTTGCTTCAACTTTTTCCTTACCTCCTTCTATCTCTTTATCCATTTTTATTGTATCACCATCAATTTCCAGTCTCATTACAGGCGTTACACAGGGAATTCCCATCATTTCGGCTACCATACCATGAACAGCGCCGGAATTGTAATCGCTGGTTTCTCTACCCATCAATATCAAATCATAAACGGCGTCTTTGGCATGTTCAAAAATTTGCTTTGCTACAAATTGAGTGTCTTTTGGTTCGGCATTTATTCGGACGGCCTTATCGGCTCCAATGGCCAGGGCTTTACGTATGGTTGGCTCGGTTTCCTGTGTGCCAACATTCAAAGCAACTACTTCGGCTCCATTTGTTTCTTTTAATTCAACTGCTCTCGCAAGTGCATAATCGTCATAAGGTCCTATAACAAACTGTACACCCTGCTTATCCAAATCCTGATTATCCGAAGTTAATTTAATCTTCGTTGTGGTATCCGGAACGTGGCTTATGCAAACAAGTATTTTCATTTATGTATTTTATTTTGATATTGCTATTTAAGGCCGAAATTAAAGAATAAACGTTTAATTCTAAAAGATGAATGAGAATCGTATACAAATGCTCAAAGAAAGAATGAAGGACTCAAGTGATGATCCCTTTTACATTTACGCTTTAGCTCTGGAATACAAAGATTTTGAGCCTAAAAAAAGTTTAGAATTACTTGAAAAATCTCAAAAATTATTTCCCGATTATTTACCGGTTTATTATCAGCTGGCAGAATTACTAATTCAATTTAACCAGAAAGATATTGCCCTTGAGGTTTATCGCAGAGGAATAGAACTTGCAAAAAAGCAGTCTGAAAATAAAACTTTGGCAGAATTGCAAAATGCCATGCAAAATTTACTCTTTGAAGAAGATTAAATTCTAAAATGGTTCTTCATCTCCATCTTCAGAATTATCGGAATCATCTGTTATATCGTTGGCCTTGCTCGGAACGGTAAAGGAATTGCCACTAAAGGAACCGTAATTACCACTTGAAAATCCGGCCCCTGAAAAATCCTCAAAATCCATGAACTTGGTGTATTTTCCAACGAATCTCAGCTTTACATCTGCCAGGGAGCCGTTTCTGTGTTTTGCAATTATAATCTCTCCCAATCCTTCTGTTGGTCCTCCGTCAGTATCCTGGGTGATACCATAGTATTCTGGTCTGTACAGAAATAAAACCATATCGGCATCCTGCTCAATTGATCCTGATTCCCTTAGGTCGGAAAGCATAGGGCGTTTATCTCCACCTCTGGTTTCTACTGCACGACTCAACTGTGATAATGCTATTACAGGAACATTCAGTTCTTTGGCAATATTTTTAAGCGATCTTGAAATGGATGCAATTTCCTGTTCTCTGTTCCCTCCTTTTTTACTCAAGTCTCCGGACATCAACTGAAGGTAATCAATTATGATAAGCTGAATGTCGTGTTGTTGTTTTAGTTTTCGGCATTTCGCTCTTAATTCCAAAATTGACAAACCGGGAGTATCATCAATGAAAATCGGGGCATTTGAAATGCGTTTTGTCTTTTCATAGAGCTGAGTCCATTCGTATTCCTGAAGCTGTCCGGTTTTTATTTTATCGCTTTCGAGTTCCGCCTCGGCAGAAATAAGTCGATTAACCAGCTGTAAGGAAGACATCTCCAATGAAAATATGGCTACCGGTGTATCGTGATCCACAGCGGCATTTCTCAATGCAGACATCACAAAGGCTGTTTTACCCATGGCCGGACGTGCCGCAATAATTACCATATCGGATTTTTGCCAACCTGAGGTTACGCGGTCTAATTTGGTAAAGCCGGAAGGCACGCCGGTTAAACCGTCTTTTTGATTTTTCTTATTTTCCAACTCATCGATGGCCATTCGCATGAGTTCGGTCATGCCCTGATAGTCTTTTCGTACATTTCTGTCCGATATTTCAAAAATGGAAGCTCCGGCTTCATCAAGCAATTCAAGTGCATCCTGGGTATCTTCAAAGGCCTTGGTTTGGATTCCAGAAGAAATACTAATCAATTCTCTTTTTATGGCCTGTTCCAGTATGACTCTCGCATGATATTCTATATTGGCGGCGGAATTAACCCTATTGGTGAGTTCGGTCAGATAAAAGGGGCCTCCTGCTTGAATTAATTGCCCAGTTTTTTTAAGCTGATTGGTAACGGTTAGGATATCTACAGGTTCGGAATTTCCAAAAAGCTTTAAGATGGCTTCGTAGATGATTTTATTTTTCTCTACATAAAAACTTTCAGGCCGCAAAATCTCGATAACATTGGTCAATGCATCTTTTTCCAACATAAGCGCCCCAAGAACAGCCATTTCCAGATCAGAAGCTTGTGGTTGGACCTTTCCGGTCGTGTGAAATTCATTTTCCTGAGTCTGACTTAATTTAATTTGTCTTGCTGTTCCTCTTTTTGGCTCGTCCATCTTTCAAAAATAGAAATAAGCATTACCTCTTAATCCACAAATTTTTGATTTTATTCACAATTTTTCCACTTTGTGACAAAAGATATAAATTATAGATTTGACGGCTTATTCAATTAGATAATGAAGGATTCAAATAAAAAAGTTCATTTTATTGCCATTGGTGGTAGTGTGATGCACAATTTGGCAATAGCATTGAAAAAAAACGGTTGGCAGGTCAGTGGATCTGATGATGAAATTTTTGATCCTTCTAAATCAAAACTCGAAAAATATGGTCTTCTGCCCAAAGAAAAAGGTTGGCATGAAAATAATATCAGCGAGGATCTCGACCTAATTATTTTGGGTATGCATGCTCAGGCGGATAATCCCGAATTGATAAAAGCAAAAGAGTTGGGAATAAAAATTTCCTCTTTCCCGGAATTTATAAGAGATTATTCGACCAATAAGCAACGCTTTGTCATAGGTGGAAGTCATGGCAAAACTACCATTACCGCAATGATAATGCATGTTTTAAGACATGTAGGGCGTGAATTTGATTATCTTGTGGGAGCAGAAATAGACGGTTTTGAACTAACTGTAAATTTAAGCGATGCGCCTATAATTGTAATAGAAGGCGATGAATATCTCAATTCTGCGCTCGATCCCCAACCAAAATTTTTGATCTATGATCATCATATCGGAGTGATCTCAGGAATAAAATGGGATCATTATAATGTTTATCCAAGTCTGGAGTCTTATGTCATAGGTTTTGAAAGTTTTACTGATAAAACACCCAAGGCAGGTACGCTGATCTATAATGGAGATGATGATATTGCTACCGTCATCGGTAGAAAAGAACGCGATGATGTTGTAGCAATTGAATATACAACGCTCCCGCACAAAGTTCAGGATGGCATCACTTACCTATTGACAAAAAATTCAGGCGAAATTCCCCTAAAGATATTCGGTGAGCACAATATGAGCAATCTCAGCGCAGCCTTGGAGGTATGTAAAAAACTCAGCATCGAAGAAGAAGATTTTTATGAGGCCATTAAATCTTTTAGCGGGGCAGGTAGAAGAATGGAGCTATTAGCAAAAAACGACAGTACCTTAATTTTTAAGGATTTTGCACATGCCCCTTCAAAACTAAAAGCTTCAACACAGGCCGTTAAAACTCAATATCCGGATAGAGAATTAATCGCCTGTATTGAATTGCATACCTTTAGCAGTTTGAACAAGGATTTTATCGAACAATATGCCGACACCTTTGTAGATGCCGATGAGGCCATTATTTATTACAATCCCGAAGTTGTCAAACACAAAAAACTGGAAATGATCAACGAAAATGATTTAAAAATTGCTTTTAATCAGAACGATCTTACCATTTTTACCGAAAGCGATAAATTAATTGAATATCTTGAGAGTAAAAACCTGAATAACAAGAACTTATTAATGATGAGTTCTGGTAATTTTGATGGTGTCAACCTCGATAAATTCGCCGAAAAACTACTTAACTAGATGGAATTAAACCTTAAAAAAGATCTTGTTTTTTTTGATCTAGAAACTACGGGGCCAAATGTCACGCGCGACCGTATTATTGAAATTGCAGCCATAAAACTATTACAGGATGGTAATGAAGAAAAAAAAAGATGGCTGGTCAATCCGGAAATGCCTATTCCCCCATCGTCTACTGCTATCCACGGCATCAGCGATAAGGACGTAAAAGATGCGCCAAAATTTGAAGAGATTGCCAAAGAGATCTATGCATTTTTTAAAGACTGCGATTTAGGTGGATACAATCATATCAAGTTTGATATCCCATTACTCATGGAGGAATTTGCAAGACTAGAAATCAATTTTGATCTCAAGAACAAGCGATTGCTCGATGCCCAAAAGATATTTTTTATAATGGAGCCCAGAACGCTTTCTGCTGCTTACCGTTTCTATTGTGATAAGGAATTGGAAAACGCTCATTCAGCAATGGCGGATACGGAAGCGACGCTTGAAGTGTTAAAAGCCCAAATAAAAAAATACAAAGGAGTAGTTCCACCTGGAATGGAAACCGCTCCCATTAGTGAAAATCTTGACGATGTACATAAACTGGCTGTGGGAAATATGGTGGATCTTGCCGGAAGAATCGTTTTAAACAAAGAGGGGGAAAAAGTATTTAATTTTGGTAAGCATAAGGGGAAAAAGGTTTCGGAAATATTTTCCAAAGAACCTTCATATTACGACTGGATGATGCGTGGTGATTTCGCAGCAGATACAAAAAAGCATCTCACTGAAATAAAATTAAGCCTATCAAAAATGATTTAATCGGCAGGTCTGTGTTTGAATTTAAGTATATAGCCCTTTTCTTCACCTCCTTCATTTGAAATATACAAATTGCCATCACTGTCAAAACAAATTCCTTCAGGCTGAGAAAATAATTGTATTGATAAGGGTAAAACCGCGTGAATACTGGCATCCTGATTCAAAACTATGATTATCCGACCAATGTAATTAACGATATATATCCTCTCATCAAAAGGATGAACAGCTATTCCGCTTGGTTTGAACAAAATATTTGGAATTTCTTCCCCGGTTGACCAGGTGTTATAGACATAATTCATCAATGTATCCTGGTAAATAATAAAACGCGGTTTTATTATTAAGGAATCCATTTTATAATCATAAGCATAAACAGCCCTTGCATTATCATATTCATCTTCGTTTAATCCGGCTAATTCCTTGCAGGCTAAATATATCAGATCGTTAAAAGGGTCATAACACATTCCCTCGATGTTGTTTTCCACACCTAATTCCGTTTTTAGTTTTTCGAGTTTATTTCTTGACCACTTATACAGCTTACCATTGCTTTTTGCTATATAAAAATCTTCGCCAATTTTCTCTATCCCTTCATAATCCCCGTATTTATGAAATTTGATCTTTTCAAGCATTTTTCCGCTTTCATCATCCAGAATATAAATATTACCCGTTTCATCCTCCACACAGGCAATTTTATTATCACCGATATGCGTCAATCCTGAAATTTCTATCAAATCATTGTGCAGCTTCATTTCAGCTACAGGCCTCAAAAGATCGTAGGGAATGTAGTCATCGTAATGTTTGACGGCCCTGTTTCTCCATCGGTATTTATCATCGATGTTGCAGGAATGCAGACTGATACTCAAAAGCTGTACAAATAATACTATGGCCAAAAACCTCATTTCTAACGTTTTAACGGGAAATACAATTGGATTTCATATAATTACCACTCAAAAATAGTCTTTTATGTATTTTTGAAATTAAACAATGAATTCCATCGTTCATTATCCATGACGCAAATTAATGGCTCAATAATTCAGAAAGCAGCAGAATACGCGCATTCTTATCTAAAGAAAAATCTTTCTAAAGATCTTACTTTTCACAATGTTCAACATACCCTTGATGTCGTAGCAGCAGCAGAAGAAATTTGTAAGCAGGTGGATTTGAGCGAGGAAGAGAAAGAAATTGTAATGCTTTCTGCCTGGTTTCACGACACAGGCTATGCTATTGCTTATAAAGGCCATGAAAATGAAAGTGTTAAAATTGTAAAAGACTTTCTTGAGACTCAAAATTATCCAAAAGAGAAGCTCGACAAGGTAATATCCTGTATACTCTCCACAGACTATGAAGTGCTTCCAGAAAACAAGATTGAGCGCATTTTAAATGATGCAGACCTTTACCATTTATCGACTGATAAATTCTTTGAAAAATCTGATCGATTGAGAGAAGAATTTCGACATTGTAAAATCAAAGATGAGTTTAGCGACCGGGAGTGGATGGAAATGAATTTATATTTCATTTCAAAACACAATTACCAAACTGACTACGGAAAAGAAAAACTTGAAAAAGGCAGGCAGGCAAATCAAAAACGACTTAAAAAAAAATTAAAGGCAATGGAATCCACCGATAATACATTTGCTGATCTCGAAAAAAAGAACAAAAAGCTCTTAAAGCAATTAAAGAAGTATCAGAAAAAAGCCGAGCAAAAACCAGACAGAGGCATTGAAACCATGTTCAGGACTACATCAAAGAATCATCTTGAATTGAGTGCTATTGCCGATAATAAAGCCAACATAATGATCTCAATTAATGCGATTATTATCTCAATTCTTATGTCGGTAATGATAAGGAAGTTTGAAGACTACCCTAATCTTATTATTCCTACTATTCTATTGGTCACCGTTTCCTTGCTGACCATTGTTTTTGCAGTTCTTGCAACACGTCCAAATATTACTAAAGGTACATTTACCCGAGATGATATATTACAGAAACGAACCAATCTGTTATTTTTTGGGAATTTCTTCAATTCAAGCTTGAAAGAATACGAATGGGGGATCAATCAATTGATGTTGAATTCGGATCTCTTATACGGGAGTATGGCCAAGGATATATTTTTTCTGGGAAAAGTACTGGGCAGAAAGTACAAATTACTGCGCACCGCTTATAACATTTTCATGTATGGCCTGGTGATTTCCGTTTTGGCCTATGGCGCAGCTATGATGTTTTTTCCTGTCTATCACTAAGCTTCTTTCTATTTCTTGCATTTCTGCCTTTTAACCAGGTATAAAATCCTTTCTGGGCTGTTTTTATTCTTTCCGGTTTATCCTGGAATACATTATTTTGATGCTCATCCAGTACCACGGCTTTAAAGTTGTCACTTAGTTGAATTTCAAGGTTTTTCTCAATTTCTTTTTTATGTTCTTTATTAAGTATTGGGAAAATTACTTCAATTCGGAAATAAAGATTTCTTTTCATCCAATCGGCAGAACCCATGAAGATCTCCGCTTTTCCTTTGTTCTTGAACCAGAAAATTCGAGCGTGTTCCAAATAGCGGTCAACGATTCTAATCACCCGAATATTTTCACTGATACCTTTTCTATTTGGAACAAGCCTGCAAATACCTCGTACTATTAAATCAATCTTTACCCCTGCTCTACTGGCATCGTAAAGCTTTTCGATCATAATTGGGTCCTCAAGATTATTCAATTTAATGATAATATGTGCAGAAAAATTATTTCTGGCATGTTCCATTTCCCTGTCTATCAACTCTATAAATTTCGGCTGCATATTAAATTGAGAGATAAGCAACTTTGCGGGTTTTGGATTCTTTTTTTTCTTGTGGAGGTATTTTAGTAATTGTTCAAGCTCGGAACACATGCCCTCATTTGCAGTCAATAAACCGTGATCAGCATAGAGTCCCGCTGTTTTTTCATTAAAATTTCCAGTTCCAAAAAAGGCTATACGACCCGAAGATTTTTCTGAATCTCTAATGAACAAGGCTACCTTTGCATGGACTTTTAATCCCGGCATGCTGTAAATAATTTTTACACCGGCTTTTTCCATTTCAGAGGCCCATTTAATATTATTTTCTTCATCAAATCGCGCTTTGAGTTCCATAAAAACAATCACCTTCTTACCGTTTTTACATGCAGAAATAAGAGCATTGGCGATTAAAGAATTGGAAGCAATTCGATAAATGGTTGTGCGGATTTCCCTGACTTTGGGGTCATTGGCAGCTTCATTGAATAATCTTAATACATAATCATAGCTTTCATAGGGAAAATGTAATAAATGATCTTCCCTTTCAATGGCATCCAAAATAGAATCTGCTTTTTCCAATTTCTGGTTGATAAGAGCATTCCATTTTTCGTATTCTAATTTGGGCTTAAGCGGATTGGGGAAATCAAAAAAATCATAGAAATTGTGATACCGTCCACCTGCAACCAATTCATCCTTGGACAATCCCAGAGATTTGCGAAGTATTCTTAAAACATCCTCCGGCATGGATAAATCGTATAAGAATCTTGATGGCGCCCCTATGTTTCGCTGATTTAAATTTTTTGAAATTTTTTGAACCAGATCACCTGAAAATTCATCATCGATATAAAGCTCGGCATCGCGATTCAATTTGATGGACCAAACACCTTTAATCTTATCATCAGGGAAAAGAAAAGGCAGACTTAGCCGGACCATATCATCGAGAAAAATATACAAATACGAATCATCTCCGGTAGCCAGTTCAACAAATCGAGGTAAATCGTCGGAAGGTATGTTAACGATGACTATTCGCTCCTGCGCCGTTTCAGTTTTACTTTCTAAGCGTATGGTAAAATACAAGACCCTGTTTTTTAGAAAAATCCCATTTTTTTCTTTTGGATCAATTTCCGTGGGTTGGATAAAAGCCAAAACCTTTGACTTAAAGTAATGATTCAGAGAGCTTTGGTTGAGGTCGGATAAGCCCTCATCTGCCCAGATATGTATTTTTTTCTTTTTTAATTCCGGAATTACAATTTTCGAATAGATTTCCCCAAACTCCGCCTGTTGTTTATTGACGATATTGAGAATATCTTCGAGCAATTGCTTATTGAGTCCATCAAAATCTACTGATTTCTTCTTCTTTTTTAGCTTGTACAGGCTTTTAAGATTGGCAAATCGCACTCGAAAAAACTCATCCAGATTGCTTGAAAAAATGGCCAGAAATTTAATTTTTTCATAAAGGGGTACTTCGGGCCGTTTTGCTTCTAAAAGCACACGATAATTAAAAGACAACCAACTGATATCTCTGTTATGGAGTGGTATTACCCTTTTCTTCATTTTTGCTTAGAGTATCTATCACAGGACAGCAATCCGGATAATAATTATAGCTTGTGTCTTTGGATTGCATAAAACCATTTTCGGTGAGCCAAATTTCAGCCTCGCGTTTTGATCGTTCCTGATCAAAGTGAAAGACAAGCACTTCGTTTTCATGATCGAAATTGGCATAATAAACTCCGTTTAAGGAGAGCAAATAATCTTCAACAGTTTTCTTACATTCTTCACATGAGTTTTTCAGAAATATCTGTTCTGAATCCAATTTTTTGCATGCCGTAATAAATAATAGCAGAAGAAATATAAAATGTATTCTTGACATTGCTTTGTATCTCCTAATTTTGCATAAAGATTCTTAAAATTCCTGATATCTAATGAAAATAATTGCAATTGGAAGAAATTATGTTGCTCATATTGAAGAACTCAATAATGAAACTCCCTCAGAACCTGTAGTATTTACCAAACCGGATACAGCGATTTTAAGAAACAATGAACCATTCTATTATCCTGAATACAGCAAGGATATTCATCATGAAGTTGAAATTCTGTTAAAAATAAGTAAGGAAGGAAAATACATCAAGGAGGAATTTGCCGGTGATTATTTTGATGAAATAGGTATAGGCATTGATTTTACGGCCCGGGATTTGCAATCCAAAGCCAAGGAAAAAGGGCTGCCCTGGGCATTAGCCAAAGGTTTTAACGGTTCCGCACCAATTTCTGCATTTGTATCAAAGTCGAAGTTTCAAAATATTAAGAACTTAAATTTCAATCTAAAGGTTAATGGGGATCAGAAACAAAAGGGAAATACTTCACTAATGATTTACTCATTTGAATACATTTTGTCCTATGTTTCACAATTCATGACTTTAAAAAAAGGAGATATAATATTTACCGGAACACCCGCGGGAGTTGGTCCTGTTAAAATAGGAGATCGGTTGGAAGCTTTTCTTGAAAATGAAAAAATGCTTGATTTTGAAGTTAAATAGCATTCTAGCACTCTTAGCATTATTAATACTTAGTTCAATTACCCTTTTGCCTATTGAGAAAGGTTATTTCACCTTTCCTATACGACCGGGCGAGCGGAATTTTTTGTCCGGTTCTATGGGTGAGTTGAGGAACAATCACTTTCACGGTGGATTGGACATTAAGACCTATGGGGAAATTGGATTACCGGTATACGCTGCGGCTGAAGGTTATATTTCGAGAATCTCGGTTGACCCTGCCGGTTATGGAAAACGTATTGCGATCACACACCCCAATGGTTTTGTAACTCACTACGGTCATTTGGATCATTTTTCAGAGGAAATCGAACGCTTTGTTACCAATGAACAATACAAAGCCAAGAAATTTGATATTGAACTCTTTCCTACAGAGGGGCTGCTCAAAATTGAAGAGGGGGAAGTCTTTGCATTTTCAGGCAATACGGGTTCTTCAGGAGGACCGCATTTGCATTTTGAAATTCGCGATTTGAATGACAACGTTTATAACCCGCTTGACTTCGGTTTTGAAGAAATCTATGATAAACAGGCTCCCAGAATTTATCGAATCGCATTAAAACCTTTAAATGCCATTTCCAGCGTTGATGGAAAGTTTTCAAAACAATACTACCGATTGGGATATCTGAATAACAGATATGTTGTGAATCAGAACATTAAAGCTTATGGAAAAATAGGTTTGGAAATTAAAGCTTATGACCGAATGAATGGCACATATAATAAATACGGCATTCAGGAAGTACAGGTTTGGGTGGATGGTGTAAGATATTTTGAACAGAAAATTAAGCACTACCCTATTTTAATTACCAGGCAAATAAATCTTCATGTAGATTATAATGATGTATATGAAAGGGGCGATTGGTATCATAAATGTTATGTAAGTCCGGGAAATGACCTGCCTTTTTACGATTACAAAGCTGACCGCGGTGCAATCAATATTTCCGACGGTGAGAAACACGAAATTCAGGTATTTGTAAAAGACAGTTATGAAAATGTATCGCTCTTGGAATTTAGTATTAAAGGAGAGAAAATGAAGCTTGAGAAAGAGCAAAGAAATCTTATCGCAAAACCGGAATTCAGTTACGATTTGCAGGGCAATGAATTGAGAATGGAGCTGAGCAATGTTGATTTTAATAAAACGCTTGAAGTATATGGATTCTACAAAAAAACAAGTTTGACGCCCATTTCCTACACACAAAATTCAAATATTTACAAGTACGATTTAAGCCGGGGAATTCCCGATTCCATTCAAGCGGCAGATTCCACATATTTTCTCCCCTATAAATATATGATACTTCCTAAGAAGAAAACCGAATACTACTTTGACCCAATTAAAATTACTTTTGATGACAAGGGCATTCACGATACACTTTTTTTAGAACATGAAATTTCAGATTCCAGCCTTTCACTGCATTATGCCAATGTACCTTTGTCGAGTTATATGAAAGTAGAATGGCAAATAAATAATCCTAAATACATAAACGTTTATCAGGTTTACCGCAAACTACACAGAGGAATGTCATTCGTAAGTAACAATTGGAACGGCAATAAAATATCTTTTAGCACCAGGAACTTTGGTGATTATGTATTGGCTCAAGACACACTTGCACCTTATGTTCGATTAATATACAATACAGGATCTGAAATGAAATTGAGAATCAGAGATAATTTGTCGGGAATTAAATCCTATAATGTTAATGTAAACGGAGAATGGATTCTTATGGAATACGATGCTAAAAGAAATTTGCTTACATCGAAAAGAAGAGAAAATACGACATATTTAAGAGGTGATTGCCAAATAATTATCGAAGATAATGCCGGAAATGTAAAGTCATTAAATTTGAAATTGTAATTCAAAACTTCTAAATCGATCCATTGTTAAAATTTAAACACAGTAATTTATGAAAGTATCAATCGGTGACAAGGCACCTCAGTTTGAAGGAATAGATCAGAATGGTGATCCAATAAAATTAAGCGATTTCAAAGGCAAAAAAGTAGTACTTTACTTTTATCCAAAAGATAATACGCCTGGATGCACCGCTGAATCCTGTAATTTGAGAGATCACAATGACGATTTCCAATCCAAAGGCTATCAGATCATCGGAATAAGTTCAGACAGCCCTAAATCACATCTAAAATTTATAGACAAATACGACCTCCCCTTTCCTCTCATCGCCGATGAGGACAAAACAATTCATGAACAGTTTGGCACATGGGTTGAAAAATCGATGTATGGAAGAAAATACATGGGAACGCAGCGCTCAACATTTGTAATTGATGAAAATGGTGTGATTGAGGATATTATCGAGAAAGTAAAAACTAAAGATCATACGGCTCAGATTTTAAAATAAGTCTTATAAAGCTATTTTTGAAGGATGGAGAAATTTGTCATTTTTTTCATCCTTTTTTTTTCTCAGCTCCCTTCATTTTCTCAAAATCTAGAATGGATAGGCCAAATTGGAAGCAGTAATAATCCCAATTCATCTGCCAGAATCAACTCTATTGAATCCAATGACTCTTTAATTTTCATTTCTGGTTTCACAAGTCGGATTGCAGATCTTGATCCGGGTGCATCAATATATCTGGGTGATACAAATACATTTAAAACCCCCACAGTCATTGGCTTTGTCACTAGTTTTGATAATTCAGGTGAATTTAAATATTCAGTAAGATTCAATGTCACAAGAGAATTCCACATGTCTATTGACGATTCCTCGAATCTATTTGTAGCCTCAGTAATTAGCGATTGGCCATTTATTTCTGATCCAGTCGATACTGTGTTATGTATTGTGGAACATAGTGCCGGAATTGATTCAATTAGTAATATATGCACAGGTCAGTGTGGGGATTTCCTGCAGTTATTAAAATTTGATCAAAATGGTAATTTGATCTATAATGCAGAAATAGGAAATAATGCCCCCCATACTTATTTTCAGATATACTCTTTAAAAAATACTCGGGATAATGGTTCTATTATATATGGTTCCTTTAGTGGAACAATTGACTTTGATCCAGGTAATGGAATAAATTTATCAACCGGTTCAGGGAATTTTTTCCTGCTGAAACTAGACAATAATGGTGATTTTGTTTGGTTTAAAAAGTTTCCTCTTGGTATGAGAACTTTGGGCTTAATGGATCACTTGGATGATAGGATTGCTATTGACAATGACAATAATATTGTGATTGGAGGATTTTTTGAAGATTCAATTGATACCGATCCCGGTCCGGGCGTAAATTATCTCTTTGCAAGAGGACAGTACAATGCTTTTTTAATTAAGCTGGATTCGATTGGGAATTTTATTTGGTCAGTAAATAATGGAACTCTTCCGCAAAGTGGTTGGGGAACAATAGCAGATAATCATGCGGTAAATATTGATGATGAAGACAATATTATTGCTTCAGGGGTTTTTTACGGTGAAACAGATTTTGACCCAGGACCGGATTCTGCAATACACATCAGCGAAGGACAAGAAGATGTTTATATTTCAAAATATACTCCAAATGGAGAGCTAATATGGGTTAACACATATGGAGGATCTGGTTATGACAAGCCATATGATATTGATATTGATCATCAGGGTAGTATATACTCAACAGGGGTTATTTATTCTGATTCCCTCGACTTTGACCCCGGTATTAATTCAGTCCCTTTTTACAGTAATTCACAAGGGGATGCCTACATCGTAAAATACACAGCGCGAGGCAATTTAGATTGGGTTCACAAAATAGGTTCTCCTTTAGAAAGAGAAATCGGGACCTCAGTAAAAATACATAACTCTGATCTCTGGATTGCCGGATTATTCAATGACAATATCAATTTCAACTTTATTGGAGGTAACCCTCAAATATTAGATCCATCATTAGGTCGAACATATATTGCAAAATACAGCGATATAATTAGTTCGATTAATCAAGTTGTAATAGATCAAAATTTCAGTCTTTACCCAAACCCTTCCAATGGAAAGGTTTATTTTAAAAATTCGAATAGTAACAAGATAGTTGAGATCACCATTCATGACTTAAATGGTCAAATAAAATATCATCAAAAAATGGATCAGGGAAAAATCAAAAGTATGAACCTACAAATAAATCCCGGACTCTACATTGCGAAAATTTTATTCGATTCCGAAGTCACAATAGCCAAGAAACTACTAATTAGATAGAATTGATTAAATTCTCCCATTTCAATATTAGATCGCAGACAAATGATTCGAAATTAAACTTGTATTTATAAAATCATGGAAACTATATTTTTTTAGCTTTGTTCGATGAACCCAAAGAGCAAAGAAGAAATTACTCAAATACAGGACCTTGCTTCCCAAATTAGAAGAGACATAATAAGAATGACGCATGGCGCACAATCGGGTCATCCGGGTGGATCACTTGGCTGTGCTGATTTTTTTGCGGTTATGTACAGTTCTGTGATGAATTATAACAAAGAGTCATTCAATATGGATGGCAAAGGAGAAGACATGTTCTTTTTATCCAATGGACATATTTCACCGGTCTGGTACAGCACAATGGCTCATTGTACAGCTTATTTCTCAAAAAGTGAGTTAGCTACATTTCGAAAAATCAATTCCCGATTGCAGGGTCATCCTGCTACTGAAGAAGGTTTGCCGGGCATCAGAATTGCTTCGGGTTCTCTGGGTCAGGGATTGTCGGTTTCCGTTGGAGCCGCGCTTTCAAAAAAGCTGAATGGAGATAAACACTATGTTTATACCCTAATGGGAGATGGGGAACAGCAGGAAGGCCAAATATGGGAAGCTGTTATGTTTGCGGCCCATAATAAACTGGATAATCTTATCGCCTTTATAGACTGGAACAACCGTCAGATCGATGGGGATGTCAATGATATAATGGGGCTGACCGATCTGGATGAAAAATACAAATCCTTTGCCTGGGAAGTAATCACTTGTAATGGTAACGATATCGAAGAATTACTGAATGGTATTAAAAAAGCTCAGGATTTATCCGGAAAAGGAAAACCTGTGGTGGTTATGATGAAAACAGAAATGGGCCAGGGCGTTGATTTTATGATGGGAACTCATAAATGGCACGGCGTCGCACCAAATGATAAACAAATGGACATTGCTCTATCACAATTAAATGAGACCTTAGGCGATTATTAATGAGGCTTATAGCTTTTCTTCTGGTAATATTTTTTGCTTTTACCGATAATTTCGGACAAAGAATACAAGAAGAGCCTCCTAAAACTACCAGAATACTATTTTTACTGGATGCCTCGGGTTCAATGCTCGCCAGATGGCAGGGCGAATATCGCATCGATATTGCCAAAAGGGTTTTAGGCGAAATGGTTACAGAACTCGATGGCAAACCAAGATTGGAAACCGCCTTGAGAGTGTATGGCCATCAATACCCCAAAGCCGAGCAAAATTGCAGAGATACAAGACTTGAAGCACCTTTTGCTGCCGATAATTCAAAAACAATCAAAGAAAAATTGATAAGGGTAAAACCAAAAGGCACGACTCCGCTGGCATTTTCTCTTGAGCAATGCGGAAATGATTTTCCAAATGACCCCAACTCGAGAAATATTATCATCATTATAACAGACGGTATTGAATCCTGTGAAGGCGATCCTTGTGCTATCTCACTGATGCTGCAGAGAAAAAATATATTTCTAAAACCATTTATAATTGGAATAGGCATTGCCGAAGACTATACCAAGGATTTTGCCTGTCTGGGTAAATTTTTAAATGCGCAGGATCCCGACAAATTCAAAAAAATACTACATACAGCCATAGATCAAAGCATTTTACCTACTTCTGTCAAGGTGGAAATTCTGGATCAATCCAATCGACCTACGGAAACTAATTTGCCCGTAAGCTTTATTAATAATTTCATTCAAACTCCTACCAAGCAATTCGTTCATCTTTTAAAGAATGGTCAGGCGGAAGCCATAGACATTGATCCTGTTTTGAGCTATGACCTTAGAATTGAAACCATCCCACCCGTTATTAAAAAAGATATAAATATTATCGGCGGAAAAGAGAATATCATTCAGGTTAAGGCACCAACCGGAAATCTTAAAATAAATTTTAAAGGTTTCAATGCCTATAAAAATCTGAAGGCTCTCGTCAAGAAAGCAGGGAGTTCAGAAATATTGAATATTCAAGATGTAAAAAAAGAAGAACGGTATTTAATCGGAAAGTACGATGTGGAAGTACTGACAACGCCTCATGTGAAATTCAGTAATGTGTCCATTCAAAATAAAAAAATCAAGACTTTAAATATTGCAGCACCGGGAATTCTTACGATCATTGACGGAGGTAAGGGCTTTGGCGCCATTTATGAAATGAGCCGCGATGGCAGCGAAGAATGGGTCATGGATATTGATCGCCAGGGAAGTTATAATTTGCAACCGGGTGTTTACAAATTGGTCTTCAGACCTGAAAATGCAATCAGTCAGAAATTTTCAGTTACAAAAACCTTTAAAATCACACCTCAGGGTGCCACACAAATCAGATTATATTGATGAAAAAATATGTTTCAACAGGCGATAAGGACACGCGTTCCGGCTTCGGAGCGGGGTTGACCGAATTGGGTAAAACTAATAAAGACATTGTCGCCTTATGCGCGGACCTTACCGGTTCATTAAAAATGAATGAATTTCAGGCAAATCATCCGGATCGTTTTTTTCAGGCCGGTATTTCTGAAGCCAATATGATTGGCATGGCGGCGGGTTTGGCCATTGGAGGCAAAATTCCTTTTACCGGAACATTCGCTAATTTTTCAACAGGAAGAGTGTATGATCAGATTAGACAGTCCGTTGCCTATTCCGATAAAAATGTAAAAATCTGTGCTTCGCATGCCGGCCTGACCCTTGGTGAAGACGGGGCCACCCATCAAATGCTCGAAGATTTGGGAATGATGAAAATGCTTCCAAACATGACCGTAATTAATCCATGCGATTATAACCAAACAAAACTGGCTACTATTGCAATTGCAGATCATCATGGGCCAGTTTATTTGCGTTTTGGAAGACCAAAAGTTGCCAACTTCACGCCTGAAAATGCCGATTTTAAAATTGGTAAGGGTATTCTACTCAATGAAGGGAAAGATTTAACGATTATTGCAACAGGACATTTGGTTTGGGATTCCATTCAAGCTGCCGAAAAACTTGAATCCGAGGGCTTTTCAGTAGAATTGATAAATATTCATACCATCAAACCATTGGATGAGGAAATTATTCTTAATTCAGCTAAGAAAACCAATCTTGTACTAACAGCGGAAGAACATCAGCAAAACGGAGGACTGGGAGAAAGTATAGCTTCTCTCCTTTCCAGAAAATTTCCTTGTAAAATGGATATGGTTGCCGTACAGGATTCATTTGGTGAATCCGGGAAACCAGCAGAGTTGATGAAAAAATATAATCTGGATTCTACGGACATCTATGGAAAGGCCAAATCTCTCTTGCAATAGTCAATTTTCAAACGAAGCATTTAAATTTCTGTTAATCGCTAATGCAGGCTTTAACTATTCTTATTCTGATCATTGATTTTAATTTAAATACAGACCTTAGTAAATGGAACATCGTCAACGATGTGGTCATGGGTGGGCAATCCAGGAGTCAGATAGAATTGACTGAAGATGGACATGCCAGGTTTTCAGGACATGTTTCACTTGAAAACAATGGGGGTTTTGCTTCCGTGCGCTATCGCTTTGATCCACTTAGCATAGAGGGAAAGAAATTCGTAAAGATTTTATGTAAAGGCGATGGAAGCAAATTCCAGTTTCGTTTAAAGCGAAGTAGCAATGAAGAACATTCCTATAAAAGCGAATTTAAAACTAGTTCCAAATGGGAAACCATAAAAATCCGGCTTAACAGTATGGAACCTACTTATCGGGGTAGAAAACCGGATCTTCCCAATTATGAAGCTGACAATTTAGAAGAGATCTCAATACTAATTGCCAATGCCAAAGAGCAGGATTTTGAAATTCTTATTGATAAAATCTGGATAGAATAACAGGTGTTTAGACTTAATTTTAAGCATTACTTATTTATTTAATAATTCTACTGAAATAAATGCAATCAATTTTTAAACTATTTAAATGGCTTATGTTAACATTGATTTTTTTGATTTTGCTTATTGTAGTGATTGCGTTTTTCTACATGAAGAAAGACACTTTTGGCAAACTACCAAGCGGTGAGCGATTGAACATCATTAAAAATTCCCCGAATTATAAAAATGGTTCATTTCAAAATTTAAGCCCAACACCCGATTTAGCGGAGGGCCATAATTATGCTTCAGTGACTTATGAATTCCTCTTTAAGGGATCTAATCGAAAAAAACCAAAGCAGAAAATCCCATCAATTAAAACCGACCTCAAGCGACTGCCTTTAGAATCGAATGTTCTTATTTGGTTTGGCCACTCATCCTATTTCATGCAAATAGATGGCATAAAGTATTTGGTTGATCCGGTATTTAGTGGCAATGCCTCGCCCATACCTGGTTCTGCAAGCTCATTTGATGGCACTGACATATATACCGTTGATGATTTACCTCAAATTGATTATTTGATCATCTCCCACGACCATTACGATCATGTGGATTACAAAACGCTCAAAAATTTAAAGGACAAAGCCCAAAAAGTAATATGCGGATTAGGGGTTGGGGCGCATTTGGAACATTGGGGTTTTGATCTTGGAAAGATTATTGAGAAAGACTGGAATGAACATATAAAACTGAATGACAGTACTGACATTTATACAACACCAGCAAGGCATTTTTCCGGCAGAGGATTAAGCAGAAATAAATCTCTATGGATGTCCTACGTATTAAAAACACCTTCTTTAAAAATCTATATCGGGGGTGATAGCGGCTATGATAAGCACTATAAAGAGATAGGTGAAAAATTCGGTCCTATTGATGTCGCAATAATTGAAAATGGTCAATACGATTCGGCCTGGAAATACATTCACAATTTACCCCATGAGGTATTAATGGCTACCGAGGATTTAAATTCGAAAAGACTGTTTCCCGTGCATTCTTCAAAATTTGTGTTGGCCAATCATTCATGGGATGAGCCATTAGTTAAAGTGTCTGAATACAATAAGGACTATGGTTTTCAATTGATCACACCGATCATTGGTGAAATAGTAAAACTTAATGATTCTTCTCAAACCTTTAGACAATGGTGGACAGAAATAGAATAATATCAAATAAAAAAGCCTGCACATTAGCACAGGCTCCAATTTAATTCATCTCTTAACTCTCATCTGACATCTGACTTCTCTCATCTTACATCTCTTATCTATCATCTGTTACCTCATTTCCTCTTTCCAGTTTTCATCTCTTCCCGGTGTATAAGGCACTTTCTTTTCATCCATCTTATTTTCGAGATCCTTAATTGCCTTAACAGCTTCATCCAATTTAGCTTTTACCGGAGGGTAAAGCTCTTTTGCAATCTTTAATTGCTCTCTAGCAGTGCCCGTTGGTTCTGTGGTATTGTACCAGGTATTATAATAAGCAAAACCGACTCTCCCATTGATTCCGGGTTTTGTTTCAAACTCTCTGCTTGAAAGTGTCCTGTCACCATTTAAAGCAAGGTTTACATCGTATAATTTGTCTTCAATTGATTTTACTTCTGGCATCCATTCTACCGGCGTACTGTGGTAAACCTGAATCGCTTTTTTGATGTACTTGAGACGGTTTTCACTTTCATCCAAAAGCTTGTTGCTTCCATCAACAGATCGGCTAAATTCAGCCACATCGTTTTGGAATGCCAGAACAGCACTTCGGTCTTTAGCCAATAAAGTTTGATTGTTTAAAGGCTTTATAGAAAACTCGACTGCATCATGAATTTTTGTGATATTACCGTTTATACTCTGATGTATTTCAACCGTATATTTTCCGGGTAATACATATTGTCCTTCAGCGGGATAGCTGTAACGGCCCGGTTCGGGACTGCTGAGCTTTATCGGTTCTGTAGGAGCATATCTTAAATTCCATGCCAGCCTGTTGATGCCTTTAGAAGGACTTTGCTCTAGTTTTCGAACCGGATTACCATCCATATCGCGAATCACAAATAATAAATAGGGCTTTTCTTCCCTGTCTTCTTTCCGCAAATCCTCAAGATCGGGGTAATAAACATCCCCGTTATTTTTCTTGATCTCTTTTTCTTTTTCTTTTCGTTTTTCTTCTATGGTTTGCGTTTTATCCTTTAAATAATAAGTGAATATGGCTCCAAAGGGCGGGTTATCGGCGGTAAACAAGGATTCACCTTGAGAAGATTTTCCTCTTCCTCCCATTGGATTGCTTTCTTCGTAAAGCAGTGCTTCTTTAATCGGAAAAATATGAGCCTCTTTGTTGAGCAATTCGCTGCTGACTGTTCTCAATGGTGTATAATCGTCCAAAATGTAAAAGCTTCTCCCAAAACTTGCCAATGCAAGATCATTCTCTCTTTTCTGAATTGCTATGTCGCGAATGGCTATGGTTGGCAATCCACTTTTTAATTGAGTCCAGTTGGCTCCCCCGTCGTTGGTAAAAAACAAACCGAATTCTGTACCGGCAAATAAGAGATCCTTGTTGACATGGTCTTCAGCGATGGCATAAACCGAACCCCTTTCAGGCAAATTGCCTGCGATCGATCTCCAGGATTTCCCTTTATCTGAACTTTTTAACAGATATGGTTTAAAGTCTCCATTTTTGTGATTATTGAAAGCCGCATAAACTACATTTTCATTGTGTGATGAGGCAATTAACATATTGACATAGGTTCTTGCAGGTACTCCCGGAAAAGTTTCTACTTTTGTCCAATTATTGCCCCCATCCTGACTGATGTGAATCAATCCATCATCACTACCAACGTAAAGCAATCCCTCTTTCAAAGGCGATTCATCCAGAGCCACAAGGTTGCCGTAAATTGAAGTCGATTTATTCTTCATTACAGCGTCCACGCCCCATACTCTTCCCATTACCTTGAGCTTGTTGCGATCCAATTCTCGTGTAAGATCAGGACTTATGACTTTCCAGTTGTCTCCCCTATCATCACTTCTGAATAAGACGTTGGCACCAAAATACAAGCGTTTATTGTTATGTGGACTGATTAATAAAGGTGCATCCCAGTTCCATCGATAGGCATCTTCATCTTTACCGGGTTGTGGTTTGATATAAGTCGTTTCACCACTGGAACGGTCGAAACGGTTCAAACTTCCATATTGGGCCTGTCCATATACGATATTTGGGTTTTCAGGGTCGATTTGAGGTTCAAAACCGTCGCCACCATTGGTTATAAACCAATCTGAATTTCTGATTCCGTGAATATTGGTCGTTCGTGAAGGCCCGCCTTGGGTATTGTTATCCTGTGTTCCTCCATAGACATAATAAAACGGTTCTGAGTTATCTACAGCCACTTTGTAAAACTGTGTAATCGGAAGATTTGGTTTATAATGCCAGTCACCGGCTGCATTCCAGGTTTCATAAAGACCGCCGTCACAACCGACACGCCAATGATCTGTATCGTTGGGATTAATCCATATACAATGATTATCAACATGTTTGCTTTTTTCGCCTGTTCTTTGAAAAGTTTTACCCCCGTCTTCGGTATGATGCAACCAGGTATCCAATGAATAAACCAAATCAACATCATTGGGATCACATACGATTTCCTGATAGTAATTCCCACTGGTTTGCCAGTCCGACATTTTAGACCAACTTTCTCCCCTGTCGGTGCTTTTATAAAAACCTCCATTTTCTGTGGCTTTGATAATTGCATAAACAACGTCTGGATTAGCAGGTGAAATGTCCATACCTATTCTACCCAGGTCATTATTTGGGATGCCATTTTCTAGTTTTTTCCAATTGTCTCCTCCATCTGTGCTTTTATAAATCGCCGTTTCAGGGCCACCGTCGATATAAGTCCAAACGTGCCGTCTTCGTTGATGCGCAGTTGCATATAAAAGCTGTGGATCTCTGGGGTCCATGTGAATTTCATTAAATCCGGTATGCTCAGAAACAGCGAGAATTTTCTCCCAATTTTCACCGCCATCTGTACTTTTATAAATTCCCCTGTCACCTCCAGGACTCCACAATGGTCCATAAGCAGCCACATATACTATATTTTCATATTCTGGATGAATTGTGATCATGCCGATATGTTCGGAATTTTTCAAACCCATATTTTTCCATGATTTCCCCCCATCGGTGGATTTATATACACCATCGCCATAGGCGACTGAACGCTGGTTATTGTTTTCACCACTTCCTACCCATATTACATTGGAATTACTCGGTGCTATGGTGACGCATCCAATTGAATACGAACCCTGAGCATCGAAGATTGGATCGAATGTAGTACCTGAATTACTCGTTTTCCAAACACCGCCTGAAGCAATGGCCAGATAATATTCAGAGTAATCATTGGGATTAACAGCAATGTCTGAAATTCTACCCGAAGTCAAAGCCGGCCCTATGCTTCTGAGTTTTAAACCGCTGAATACTGAAGCATCGTATTTGGGTTTTTCTTCGCTGCTCTTTTTTTTCTGTGCAAATGCGAATCCAATTATACATAGTACAAGGAAAATCGATAAGAAAGGTCTTTTCAACATGACATCATAGTTTAGAAGCTACAAATTAGCTCTTCCATATTGAGAATAACAAATGGAATCATACAGTTTAAACCAGATCTTTTCACTTTAAAACTTCAATAAACCCTTTGTAATTAAGCATGTAGTTGTTTAATATAAGGTGGTAAAAATATTGACCAGAAGGAAGATTTTCAGCGCACCATTCATTCTTATAATTTAAAGATCTGTAAACCTCAATTCCATATCGATTGTATATGATGAATTTATTAGAAGTAAAATAATCCAGATTGGGTATTACCAGGCAATCGTTATAAGCATCTCCATTAGGCGTGATGATATTTGGAATGAATAATTCTCCTTCTAATTCAATGCATTTAATATTTGACCTGCTTATTAAATCAAATGAGGTATTTCTGGATTCAATATAAAAACATCTTTTGAAATCCTTTTTTGAGAATAAAACAGATATATTGTTGTCATATCCAATTCTTGCAATTAAATCTTCATCTAAATTCGAATTAAGCTCATAAACCTCATTACTAATTTCATTATTTTCCCAAATGGATAAATTTTCCCAACTCAATTCGATTAGATTATTTTCATCATCAATTTCCAATGAAATGAGAATAGGCTTAACACTATCGGAACTTATACTATTTTCACACTTGTCCAGTAAATTAAATTGAAATGACTCCTCTACTTTAACTAATGCAGTGTCTGTTAAAAACTCAAAAGATTTTGTATCAAAAAAAGATGAAGTATCGAATTTAGAATTCAGTAAGTGTATATTTTTTAACTCTTCATTGAAATCAGAACTTCCCTTCATTTCTAGTGAGGCAAAATCTTCAGAAAAAGTTATAAGATCAAAACTTATAGATGTTATATCTTTTTCAAATTCAAATTCCAGTGTATCACTTATGCAACCATTGGGACTTATCTCTACCACTTTTAGACTTGCCTGATCAATATCTTCCCAATTTATTACTACACTAAGTCCATCATTTTCTATGATTTCTCCTCCTGTAATTGACCAATTAAATCGACTGAATCCATTACCAACAATATTATAAAACCTAGAATCTTTTGTACTGTGGCAAATCAATTTTTCATAATCGTCAATTTCACTCTTTGGATTAAGTGAAGAAATAACAAATGTATCACGAATTAAACAACCTAAACCATCCAATCCTTCCAAAACAATTAGGGTAGATACAGTATCTGTTAAAATCAAGGAATCGGTGTTTGAAGCAAAAAGAGTTCCATTTTTATACCAATTAACATTGGTAAGTGTATCTGGCTGAATCAAGAGAAATGAATCTTCTTTACATTTTCCCAGATAGAAAAACTCACTTTCACGGCCTCCAATATTAATTTTAAATGTATCCAAATGAAGGCAGCCATATTTATCTGTTCCTTTTAATACAATGGGGCTTTGTTTTTCATGATTAAAAATAAAGGTCGAAGAAGTTGACAACAAAGTATCTTGTGAATACCATTTGTAGGAATTATATCCTGGCTTTTGAAGTAATATACTTTCGTTTAAGCAAAGGGATGATTCTGAAAATGAACTAAGATCATAATTTGGATCGTACAAAAGCTTGATCTCACAATCATTTAACCTGCGATTGTATATTCTCAAATCATCCATAGCACCATGATAATATCTTATTGCGTCATTGGTATTAAAAGCCTGACCAATTCGCAAAACTGCATTTATTGGAATCGATTGAAGTGAGCCACCAATTCCGTTATTCCCACTGTTGGCATTTTTAAACTCGCCATTTTCATATATTCTAACCTGGCCATTTTGAAAAGTAGCTGAAATATAAACCCATTGGTCGTACTGATTAAAAGTGGTAGATGCACCTGTATTATTGCCGGAAGAACTTATATTACTGCCATCTGCCAGAACAGCATTGAAATTTTTTAATGACTCAGAAGTGTATCGAAGTGCCAATTCTCCGGTAGTTTTTTTCCCAAAACTCACCCCCGCATATCTATTTATTGAAGGAATCACAGTCTCCGGCTTAAACCATCCGGTTATTGATATTGCAGTTTCAGTGGGAATGTCAATAATATCGCCTACCGAAATATATGCATTTGATCCATTGAATTGCATTGCGGAATTAGCATTTCCAAATCGATCAACGGTTGGAACTACGCCAATATTGGTGCCATTCAAATTATTACCACTTATATCAATTGCATTTCCATTAAAAGGATAATGAATAATGAGACTATCATTGAGATTGACCTGCCCATAAGAATCAAAAATGGATAATAAAAAGAGGCTAAATAGCAATTTTCTCACCTCGCAAAATTAACAAAGAGTAGGCGATTTTTTATAGGGATTTTCGGATTGCCATGGCATAACCCAGATGAAGCCCTTCGTGAACAGGAAGAAAACTCAAGGCATCATCGACACTTTTGAGTTCTACTCCATAACTCGTTATATAATTCTTGAAATACATAAAGCGATCTTCCTTAAAATCCCTTTCTACTGATTCTAATGTGATTTTTGAAATTTCCAAAATGGATTTCACGTTCTCTTCATTGTAGGTTTTAACCGGACGGCTTCCTTTTCTAAATTCATTTAGATATTCCTCATCAACAATTAATGGCAAAGATGATAAACCATAAGTCAGCAATTGTTGGGTCGCGATGGCATGCCCAAAATTCCAGATTATATTATTGCTAAAGCCCTCGGGAATCTTGTTCAATTCTTCATTTGACAGGGAACGAATCAGTTTCTCGAAATTCTCTCTCGTTTGCTTTATAATGTAAAACCGGTAATCAAATATCATTTCAGAAATATTTATTTTTTAATAGCCTTGCAAATACCATTGCCGAATCGGGATTAAATCTAAACCACAATTCTGGTTCTATCAATTCCAATTCCGATAATACAGGGTCATTTTCTTCATTCCATAAAATGTCCACTCGTGCGTAATCCGGAATTACATCTAATACCGAAAGCACATTTTCTCCAAAGTTGATTTCATTTTTATTTGCTGTGTACTCATGCAAAGATCCACCGAAGTCATCCTGTACCCGAAAATCTCCTGCTTTGGCCATTTTTAATATTGCATGTGTAAACTTCCCTCCAAAATACATTAAAGAAACCTCTCCTTTTGTCAAGACCCTTTCTTCAAATTTCTGAAACAGAAAAGCTTCATTTTTTAAAAGCTCTGAAACATGAGAAGACAGTTGATCACTGTTTTGATTATTTACTACATATGTTTCGCGAGCAGCTCCCGAAACACATGGCTTGATAATTGCCTTTTCCCATTTTTTTTCTTTTAGTAAAGTCCTCAAATTTACTTTCGCCCCAACATTTAAAAGTTCACTTTCCGAAATTCTCACTCCCTTTTTTGACAGTTCAAGAAGATACTTTTTATCAAGGTTCCATTTAACTGTTTTAATACTGTTTATAGTCGGAACAGTATTTTCTATCTGGTTTAACCAATTTTGAAATTCATTAAAGCGTTCGAAATAATCCCAGGTGGTTCTGAACATTAAATAATTTGCTTTTTGCCAGTCAGTTTTAGTTTCAGACCAAATGCGTCTTTCAGCACTAATCCCATGATATTGAAGGGCCTTAATCAGTATTTCATCTTCCTGTATAATATTATTTGTGTAGTTATTTATCACCTTAGGTTTAAGGTATCGTTCTTCTGTAAGTAAATAAATATTCTTCTTGGAACCAGCAGGATTATTCATTATTTAAATCTATTCGCTTTAATTAAAATGCTGTCTATCTTTGATGGTGTCTAAATTTACTCAGAAATAAATATTCTTTCCTATAGCAAATGCTGTATCTATGAAATACAGAATACTCTTATTTATATTTACTACTGTATATGCATTTGAGTCATTTGCTCAAACGCTTAAAATCAGAGACGCTTTTGACAAACAGGCCCTGGAATATGTAAGCGTAATCGCTCCTCAATTCGAGTTTATTGGCTATTCCGATGCAAAAGGCAGAGTGGATATTTCCTCTATTACGGGTGCCGACAGTATAATTATACATTTTGTGGGCTATAAGGATTTGCATTTATCCTATGACAGTCTGGATTCTTTAGATTTTAAAATTGAAATGAAGGCAAAGCATTTAGCTTTGGAGGAAATAGTCGTTTCTGCATCGCGATGGCAGGAAAATGCAAGCGATGTTTCGATGAAGGTCACAGGTATTCCACAGCGAAAAATTGCCATTCAAAACCCTCAAACCAGTGCTGATATTGTAGGCTTATCCGGGGAGGTTTATATACAAAAAAGTCAACAGGGTGGCGGAAGCCCAATGATAAGGGGTTTTGCTGCCAACAGGGTTTTAATTGCCGTTGATGGTATCAGAATGAACAATGCCATTTTCAGAAGTGGTAATCTTCAAAACATCATCAATATTGATCCTTTTAACATTTCACAAGCCGAAGTTATTTTTGGGCCCGGTTCTACACTTTTTGGCAGCGATGCCATAGGCGGGGTCATGAATTTTCATACCATTCAGCCTCTCTATTCTAAGGATACGTCCGCGTTTAAAGATGCCAACAGCCTTATTCGCTATTCTTCCGCATCCAATGAAAACACAGCACATCTGGACTTCAGGATGGGAAGTAAAACCTTTGCTTCAGCTACGAGTTTTAGCTTTTCAAGGTTTGGAGATCTTGAAATGGGCTCAAGAGGTCCCGATTTTTATTTGAGAAATGACTATATACAGGAAAGTTTTGCCGAAGATCGAATTATAGAAAATAACAATCCGGAAATACAGTTTGGAACGGGCTATAGCCAATACAATCTCATGCAAAAATTTGGATTTAAGCCAAATGAAAAAATGGATTTAACCTATGCCTTCCAATATTCCGGAACAAGTGATATACCGCGTTATGACCGTCTCACGCAAAGAGATGAAAACGATACGCTGGTTTATGCCCGTTGGGATTATGGCCCGCAAAATTGGATGCTTCATAGCCTGACTGCCAATTTCAATAAAAAAACCACCTTTTACGATGATTTTAGAGCCATATTGGCTTTTCAGCGTTTTGAAGAGAGTCGTGAAACAAGAAGGTTTCGCTCGGGAATTGGTACCGTAAATGCAGAAGCAGTCAATGCCTATTCGGCCAACCTGGATTTCAAAAAACAAGCCGATGCGAATAATGAATTTTTCTATGGCCTCGAAATGCTTTACAATTCGATTACTTCCGAAGCTTCAATCTATCGAAAGGACCCAAATGACAGCAGCAGCATTACAAATAGCACAAGGTATACGGATGGTTCTAATTGGTTGTCGGCCGGTGCCTACCTCAGCGTAAAATCTGAAATTATGGACAATCTTATTTTACACGGAGGATTGCGATTTAATCAAATTGTGTTGAATGCTGATTTTGACTCTGCCAATTTTCTGGTTCCGGTTAGAACTATAAATCTCAATACTTCTGCAATTACGGGAAGTGCGGGTTTGAACTATAAACTTGAAGAAGACCTGATTCTTACACTCAACTTAAGTTCGGGATTTCGCGCCCCGAATATCGATGATATCGCTAAGGTCTTTGATTCCGAACCCGGAGCGGTATTGGTGCCCAACCCGGACTTGAAATCTGAGTACGCCTATAGCGCAGATATTGGATTCAGAAAATACTTTGAAGACGCATTCTTCTTTAAAGCCAATGCTTTTTATACGCTTTTGGAAAATGCGATGGTAAGAAGGGATTATGTGTTTAACGGACAGGACAGCTTGCTTTTTCAGGGTGAATTGAGCAGAGTTCAGTCCATTCAAAATGCTGCTTCTGCCTATGTATATGGATTTCAGATTGGAATGGATATTAATTTTACCTCATGGCTGACGCTAGAGCTAAAATACAATTGGCAAAAAGGCAGGGAAGAACTGGATGATGGAAGTACTTCCAGTATGAGACATGTTGCACCGGAATTTGGGGCGGCACAAATCAATTTAAAGCGCGCAAAATTTGAGGCCCTCGTTTCATTAATTTACAATGGGGAAATTGTTTACAATGACCTGGCTGTAACAGAAAGAGCTAAAGAAAACCTATATACAAAAGATGCCCTGGGAAGACCATTTTCACCATCCTGGTTTACTTTAAATTTAAAAACCGGCTATCATGTCAGCGATCATACTACCATAAGATTCGGTATAGAAAATATAACAGATCAACGTTATCGCCCCTACTCTTCCGGTATTGCCGCAGCGGGGAGGAATTTTATTGGATCACTCGCTGTCAGCTTTTAAGATAAGATTACGGATTACGGATTACGGATTACGAATTACGGCTTACGAAATAAAAATATATTTCTACAACCGATTTAATTAAATTCACACAAAAGCAATTTAAGGTTCATTTCTAAAATTTAAATTAGAAAGATGAAAGGCAATAATTTAATTTTAGATAAAAGCTTTGAATTAGCTATTGAAATAATAAAAGCTTATAAATTTTTATCAGAATCCAAGAAAGAATATGTATTAAGCAAACAACTTCTAAGGTGTGGTACTTCAGTTGGTGCCAATGTTGAAGAATCTGTCGGTGCGCAATCAAAAAAAGACTTTTTAAATAAGATTTCAATTTCTTACAAGGAAGCGAGAGAAACCAAATATTGGATTAGATTATTATTGGTTTCGGAATATCTTAATGCAAAGGGTGCTGAAAATCTATTAATAAGAATTGAGGAAGTATTAAAAATACTAGGTAGCATCCAAAAAACTTTAAAGGCCAGTTTAAATATTCAAAATTAAAAAACTGTGACAATCCCTGAATTCGTAATTCTTAATTTATAACTCGTAATTAATGAAGTGCGCACGAGAGGACTCGAACCTCCACGAGATTGCTCCCACTAGCCCCTCAAGCTAGCGTGTCTACCAATTCCACCACGTGCGCGAAAGAATGGGTTGCAAATCTAAACACAATCTCAATAATACGACTATTATTCCCGCATTTATTGTGGGATCGCATGAATTAGTAAGACCTCAAATCCCGTATCAAGTGCAAGAAAGTGAGGGGATAGACCAACCTTGCACAGATAGATTTGTGTTTTGAGACAGAATTTAATGGAAATCATCTGTCTTTAAATAATTCACCAACATTTCACCCTAGACTAATTGCATTTCACATTCCCAATAATTGGGTCCACCCTTATTTGATTCTTTATTATATGGCGCGGTTCTACTTTTGAATCAACATTAAACAATAAAATCATGAAAGCGATCAAATTAAACTTAATCATCTTTTTACTGGCACTTACAGGAAGTATTACATTGGCTGAAACAAAAGCCAGTCAGGCCATTATTCAACAGTTAACCGAAGATCTTATCAGTGTAAAAGCGGAAGTCTGCAATTCTGATCAGATGAAAGTGGAAATCACGAATAAAGATGGGGATATTGTTTTTTCAGATAAACTCTCCGGTGCTAATGGATTTGCAAGCAAAACTTATGATCTTTCAGAAACACGAGTGGGAGAATACTATATCTCCGTGTATTGCAATGACAAAATAATGGAGACAACAGTAATAGCAGATGGCAAAGTAGCCATTCGCGACAATTTCTATTTTGTACTCAACTAATGGTTCATCACAGTACATCATGGTTTAATCCCGAGTTGAATTTTAGCTCGGGATTTTTTTATACTTATTTGAATTTAAATTTAGATTAATCTAAATTTGCAGCATGGATGGACTCCCATCTTTTATTCTCGACAACCCAAATTTCTGGTTGGTGACAGCCGGAACGGTGCTCTTGAGCATATCTTCAGCATTGGTGGGCACTTTTACCTTTCTGAAAAAAAAATCCCTAATCGGCGATGCTGTGGCGCATTCAGTTTTGCCTGGGATCTGTCTGGCCTTTATAATTTCGGGTAATAAAGATCCACTATGGATTATTATCGGTGCTTTTATCTCCGGATGGATTTCAATACTATCCATTGATTTTATAACCAATAATTCGCGCATAAAAGAAGATACGGCCATTGGACTCGTGCTTTCTGTCTTTTTTGGATTTGGCATTATGCTTCTGGTGGCTATTCAGCATTCGGGCAATCCCAATCAATCGGGGCTCAACAACTTTTTATTTGGCAATGCCGCCTCTCTCATCGGCAAAGACCTCATCACTTTTTCGGCGCTATCCATTCTGCTTGTGATTACAGTCTTTATATTTTATAAAGAATTTAAACTCATGACTTTTGACCGGCAATACGCCAGAACCATAGGCTTGCCTCTTAAATTGATGGAATTTATATTAAGCACCTTAACTGTGCTCGCCATTGTAGCGGGAATTCAGGCCATAGGTGTAGTCCTGATGGCAGCCATGTTAATCACACCTGCTGCGGCGGCTAAATTTTGGACCGACAGGCTTTTTTATATGTTGATTCTGGCAGCCGTATTTGCTTCTCTTTCCAGTTTTGCAGGAGCTGTAATTTCTTTTATGGCACCTGCCATGCCTACGGGGCCATGGATTGTTGTGGTTATTTCCCTTATTGCTATGCTGTCTTTTTTTATTGCCCCCGGCAAAGGCATCATCAACAAATGGTGGCGAAAACGGCAGAATCAGTTAAAAATTCTTGAAGAAAACATATTGAAAACTTTTTATCTCCTTGGTGAATCCGGAGCTGAGGCACAGAAGGGAAGAAGTATTGAGGATTTGAATAGGCGCCGCCCATGGAAAAAAGCTGTGCTAATTAAAGGGCTTTCCAGATTAAAAAATCAAGGATTTTTGGTTTTCAGAAACGGGCACTGGTATCTAACCAAAATTGGATTAAGTAAAGGTCAAAGAGTAGTCCGCCTGCATCGGCTTTGGGAATTGTATTTGACAGAATACCTGAAAATTGCTCCCGATCATGTACATGAAGATGCGGAAACCATTGAGCATGTCATTACGCTAGAATTGGAAAAAAGTATTATGAACAAACTGGGTTTTCCGGAATTGGATCCTCATCAAAGTAAAATCCCTTATACCAACTGATGGATAGTTTTTGGATCATAGCGACCGCATCCCTCGTAGCATTGAGCTGTAGCTTTTTGGGCGTTTGGCTGATACTTCGGAAAATGGCCATGCTTGGCGATGCCATTTCTCATGCCGTTTTACCCGGAATAGTCATTGCCTTTCTTATTTACGGGAGCAGAGATAATAGCATAATGCTTTTGGGAGCAGGAATAATCGGCGTTTTTACCACTTTCCTGATAGAATTTTTTCACAAAAAAGCCGGAGTGCAAAGTGATGCTTCCATTGGCGTAACCTTTACCTGGTTGTTTGCGCTTGGCGTAATTCTCGTCTCTGCCTTGGCTGGGCAGGTTGATCTGGATCAGGAATGTGTGCTTTATGGGGAAATTGCCTATGTTCCCCTGGAAAAGACATATACACTTCTTGGTTATGATATAGGCCCGCATACATTTTGGCTGATGTTTATTGTCTTAATGATCAATATTCTGGTCATAGGCATTTTTTACAAGGAATTTTACCTCACAACATTTGATACCGAATATGCATTTGCCATCGGCATGTCCTCCTGGGTCTGGCATTATGTTTTAATGAGTCTTGTCTCCTTTACAACAGTAGCTTCCTTCGAGTCAGTGGGTGCGATATTGGTTGTGGCATTTATTGTGGCCCCTGCAGCCAGTGCTTATTTGATTTCCAGACAATTAAAACAAATGCTGCTCCTTGCAGCAGTCTTTGGACTAAGTGCATCCGTTTTGGGCTATTATCTGGCCTATTGGATAGACGGTTCAATAGCGGGAGCCATTTCCAGCGTTCTCGGAATACAATTCATATTGGTATTCATAATTCACCTCATTGTGAGAAAAAGCAATGTGAAGAATAGCAATTATTTAGAAAAGGAACTTTTGAGTCAGAAAGCCAATTAATAGAGTAATTTCGCAACAAAAGCGACAATTTTCGTTAAAGGATATACGTACTTTGCAAAAAAACAGATCATGAAAAAGTCATTACTGCTAATAATCCCACTTTTATGGATTGCACAGAGCGCCTTTGTAAGCAGTCCGAATCCAAAATCAGGCATAAAATGGATGAGCTATGAGCAAGTTTTGGAAGCTTCAAAAAAGGAACCAAAAAAAGTTTTTGTCGATGTTTACACCGATTGGTGTGGATGGTGTAAAAGAATGGACCAGACCACTTTTCAGAATGAAAAAGTCATCAATATTCTCAAGGAAGATTATTACGCCGTAAAGCTCGATGCTGAAAGCGATGAGAAATTTGTACAGAATGGCAAGGAAATGACCTATCGGCAATTGGCGCGATCGTATAAAGCCACCGGTTATCCTACTACCGTTTACCTAAATGAAGACCTTTCTGTCATTCAGGCAGTGCCCGGTTATCAAAAAGCGGAAAGTCTTGAAATGATTCTGGCCTATTTCGGAGGCAATCATCACCAGACGACGGCCTGGCCGGAATTCCAAAAACAATATCAAAGCGCCAATTAATTGAGTTCCAATATACCCGAACAAAAAGATTGTATTGTAGCCCCGGCAAGCCCAAAAGGTGTCGGGGCTATTGCGCTTATAAGGCTCAGTGGAAAGGATTCCTTTCGCATTCTCAATAGAATTTTTCAAGGCAAAGACCTGGAGAAAGCCAAATCGCACCGTATTTATTATGGCAGAATAATGGATGGCGCTGAGGAAATCGATGAGGTTTTGGTTTCTGTTTTTAAAGCGCCCCGCTCCTACACCATGGAAGATATTGCTGAAATTTCCACCCATGGCTCGCCTTATATTGTAGACCGTGTCATAAGACTTTTAATTGAAAATGGGGCTCGTTTTGCCAAAGCAGGAGAATTCACGCAAAGAGCATTTTTAAATGGTCGATTTGATCTGGCACAAGCAGAAGCAGTTGCAGATTTGATTGCCTCAGAATCGGAAGCCGAGCATAAAAATGCCATCAATCAAATGCGTGGAGGCTTTTCTCAGGAAATCAAAAAGCTCAGAGAGGAACTCATTCATTTTGCTTCTTTAATAGAACTGGAGCTGGATTTCTCGGAAGAAGATGTTGAATTTGCCGACCGTGAAAAACTCAAAGCACTGGTAGAAAATATTAGAATGGTCGTTACAGAATTGATTCAGTCATTCAAATTCGGAAGTGTATTAAAGGAGGGAATTCCGGTGGCCATTGTTGGAAAGCCCAATGCCGGGAAATCAACTTTGATGAATGCGCTTTTGAAAGAAGAGAAAGCCATAGTCACCGAAATCGCCGGTACCACAAGGGATTATATCGAAGACCATTTTGTATTGGATGGCATCAAATTCAGATTGATTGATACAGCAGGATTGCGCGACACGCAGGATATCATTGAAGCCGCCGGTGTAAAGCGAAGCATTGAACAATTGGAAAAGGCCAAAATCGGCATTTATCTTTTTGATGCAATGGAAACCGGGCCCGGGGAACTCGAAAAAGAATTAAAACCCCTTCATTCACATTGCGAAGCCCTCTTCCCCATTGGCAATAAATCGGATTTGGGTTTGCATTCCGGTTGGACCGGGAAAGAAGAAGACATCCTTTTTATTTCAGCCAAAGGACAGGAAAATTTAAAATTATTCACCGACCTATTAACGAAGGCAGCACTTGAAGGCCTGAGTGGTGACACCAGCACGATAACCAATGCTAGACATTATGAAAGCTTATTAAAATGCCAAAAATCACTGGATGAAGTTTTAGAATCTCTCAGTTCGCAAGTCGCCACCGACCTCATAGCTCAAGACATCCGTTATGCTCTTCACCATTTAGGGGAAATCACGGGGGAGATCACGACCGATGATTTGCTCGAGAACATCTTCTCGAAATTCTGTATCGGAAAATAAAGAATAAACAGTTAACAGCACGTTTGTCTGCTGAAGCTATAGCGAAAGCAGGGAGTGCCTCCCATCTGATTCGTCATTCCAAAATGAGCGAAGGGAATTCTTGGAATTGTAACCTCAACTAAAATTCGGACTGCTTAGAATGATTAAATTTGAGCGAGAATGAGTATATCATATTATGAAAAATAGATTAATGTACAATTTCAATCTTCTTGGGGCTTCTCTTCTAAATCTCTTTTTTCTTTTACATGGCCAATCTCGGGCGCAGGATTTAGAGCTTGTGATTCCGGTGGAACATGAAGCTCCTGTAAACCATTACAGATTTTCTGAAGACGGTAAGCATATACTTTCTGTTGATCGTTCCGGATTGATTGTCCTAAGGGAAAGTCAGACTTTTCGATTCATTAACAGCTATAAGCATCCGCTATTAAATTCTGAAGGAAAAAAAGATTTGGAACGCCAGATAATTGCAGGCTTGAAGGGTAATAAACTATATTCCATCGATGAGGATAAAATAATGATCTGGGATATTGTTTCGGGACAAATCATTTCCAGCTTCAATTTCAGAAACGAAATCAAAAACTTACCTCAATTTCTTGACCCTATTAATCTACATTTTACACAAAACCACTTATACCTATTCCTGGGTGGAGAACGGCCGATATATGATTTCAACGATGATTATTATACAGTCGATGGTCCGCGGCATGTAAGAAAGCGGATTAACGATATGCCGTTTCGATATGGATACGGAAGTATCGATATAATTCACTTTAAAATAAGTTCAGAGGGCATATCAGTAAACTCCAATTTGAAAAAAGAAACTTTTGGTGAACCGGTTTACAATTGTTTTTTTCTGGGTGAACAAATAATGATATTGGATGAGAATGAAGTCTATGATTTTGAAAACAAGAATGTATTGCCTGTGGAATTATATGGACCAATTGATAGCATCCATTATTTTGAGAATAAACTGATAATATTCACAAGCTATGGTGATATAATGCTAGAAACAGGCAAAAAAGACATTAAAATCATTGTAGAGGGTGAAAGTGGAGAAGTCCGGGAATATATTCAGGCAAATTTTCCTGACTATTCTCCGGAAAGCAAAGTTTATCGAACTGATTATGTGGACCTGATAGACAATGATTTTGAAGGCAAAAGGCTTCTGATTTCCAAAGATTCAATCCAGATCTATGTTTTAGATGAAGAAAGGCAGGTTGATAAACTTTTAAATAAAAAGCTTGCAGGTTCACTTCCTTTGGTGAAAACCAGTTGCACCGACAGCACTTTTATCAGGATTCTACAATTAAATGGGAGGTTGGCTTATCAATCATTCAGTCCTTCAGAAATCCCAATATTTAAGTCTTCCGAAATTACAGGAGATTATAAGATAGGCGATCTCTCTTTCCCCTATAACGATGCAACGCTCTATATATCGGATGAGAATTATTTTGAAAAAGAACGGCGCGAAGGCAATACAGTTTTCAGTAACTATTTCCACAACTGGCATGTTTATGAGAATGGGATCATAAAAGACACCCTTCTTGGAAGCACATGGGAGCTGCCGGACTTGATAAATGGAAAGACAAACATCCGATTAAATGGCTATGATGAATACTATGATATTGAAACAAGTGCCTATGAACGTAACAGCAATTATCAACTAGCTTCATTAGATACAAATGGTTTGATTTTAGCCATATACGGCGGTGTGATGATGCTGGTAAGATATGGAGACTTCGAAGATAATTTTGATTTAAAGTTCATACAGAAAAATAATCTTTCAACAGGGAATCAATGCTTTGCACTCTTCAATAATTGGCAAAAATTCGGAGGAATTGTATTAAAAGATAAAGGCTTTTATTCTTTTCAAATTGATCCAAATAAGGGAATCAAAGAGATGAACACATTCAAGTTAAGCAAAGCCCTGAAAGGAGATGTATCATCACTTGAAATTCTTACAGCTGCTAAAGGGCAATATCTGTTTGTGACATACAAGTCGGGCATTACCGATATCTATAAAATCAAAAAATCCAATACTAGTCCGGAATTGAATTATTTTCTCACTCTCACGGCAGACATTGATGACTGGATTATCCATAATGAGACCGGGGTATTTGATGGTAGTGGGTTTGAGAATAATCAATTCTATTTCAGAAAAGGAACCCTCACTATTGGGTTTGACCAGCTCAAAGACAGATTCTATCAACCTGGCTTTGCTCAGCGGATGTTCCAGGGTCAAAAGGTTGACATTAAGACGTCCCTAAATCAAATTAAAATATATCCAAAAATCGATCTGAAGGCCCCTAACAAAAATGATCATAAACTTGGTATATCAATAAGAAATCAAGGTGGAGGCATAGGACCAGTGATCATCAAGGTAAACGGAAAAGAAACAACCAGCGATGCACGTGGATTAGCAAATGCAAGAGAGACTTCCGAAGAGTTTGAAATTCAATATGACATTAAAGATCATCCCTATTTGAAAGAAGGTGTTAACCTTATTGAAGTACAGGCTTATAATTCAGATGAGCATCTCATTAGTCCTGCCAGTAAAGTCTATTATATAAACAGTCGCACAGAGGAATCGCCTAGTCCAAAACTATATGCAATTATAGTTGGTACCTCGGATTACAAAGGCACCAGTTTAGACCTTTCTTATCCAGATAAGGATGCCGAAGCATTTTCTGAAGTTCTGAAACTGGCTTCCGAATCTTATCTAGGTGCTGAAAATACATTTATCCAATTATTAAGCACCGCTGGTGATCTGAAACCAAGTAAGCAGAATATTGGAGAAGCATTCAGAAAGGTTTCATTAACTGCAAAGCCGCAGGATCTTCTTTTACTTTACTTCGCCGGACACGGAACGAATTATGAAGGAGGGTCTGCTGATTTTTACTATATAACCACATCAGCATCGAGCGGAAACATTAGCGACCCTATTGTCAGAGAAAACGTAGCGATTTCGAGTGATGAAATAACAGAATGGGTAAAATCAATCCCGGCATTAAAACAAGTCCTCATTTTCGATGCATGTCATTCAGGTCAGTTTGCTGAAGACCTTATGGGTAAACGCTCTTCAAAGCAAGCAACTGAACTCAGGGCATTGGAAAGAATGAAGGATCGAACAGGAATGTATATACTCTCAGGTTCCGCAGCTGATGCGGTCAGTTATGAAGCGAGTATTTACGGTCAGGGATTGCTTACATATAGCCTATTGTTTGGTATGAAAGGTGGTTCTCTCAGGGATAATAGGTATGTAGACGTATTAAGCCTATTTCAATTTGCTGCCGATAAGGTACCAGATTTGGCCAGAGAAATTGGTGGAATTCAAAAACCGGAAATCCGAATACCATATGGAGGTGAATCTTTCGACTTGGGCATGCTGGAGTCAATAGATCGGGAAAAAATTCAACTTCCCAGTCCAAAGCCAATTTTTATTCGATCTATATTTCAAAACCAACAAACATTTGATGACAATCTTGATCTTTCAGAGGAACTCAACCAGCAGTTAAGAGATATACAAGCAAATGATGAAAGTATCATTTTTGTGGATGTAGCAAGGTTTACTAATGCATATTCTATCCGTGGTGTATACAGCGATAAAAACGGTCAAATTACATTACAAGCCAATCTACTTAAAAACGGTTCTGTTATTTCGAATATCGATCTGACTCACCCTGATAAAGTAGAAATCATTAAAGCACTGAAAAATCTTATTGCTGAAGCCATTTAGTGCTTTACGTAATCCCACAGAAACTTTAAATCACAACATCCAGAATATGAAAAATTTACTATCACTCACACTATTGCTGACATCTCTATCTAGTCAGGCACAAATTCAAGAAGAAGTAATTAACTATTCAGGCACTGCAGATGGTTATAAGGTCTCTGTTACCGGGATTCTTGAATATGAGTTCTCAAGAGATAAGCCCGGTAGTGGTTATTTCTTTATTATGAAAGCCCGTTGGAAACAAATACAAATGACTTCGATAGTGGTTGATGGAAAAACATATACTACCGGGACTTACGGTGACACCAAAATTCCATATGAATCGACCGGTTTTGCACCCCTCATTAGATTTAAAGTTTCCAATTGGGGTAATGAATCTTATGATAAGAGTGAGCATTCAAAGGGATCAATGGTAGGTCTTAATCCACATACTGGATGGAATCAAATATGGTTCGACTTTGGCATTGATCCAAAGAATTACACAAAAGAAGAGATCAATCAAAAATACGAAGATTGGGTAAGATACAGTGTTTTAACGGGTTCGGAAATCACAAGTCTCGAAGGTGGTACGGCATCTGTATTAGCAGGGCGACTCAAAGAGTATGCTCATTCAAAAGAGAAATCATTTTCTGAACAAATCTCAGACAAAACACAAGAGCAGGAAAGAGAACGTGAACTCCTGGAACGAGGCCAGGTTCAAAGTCAACCAAATTATCGAGATGAATACAATCAAAAGATTTCTGAGGGGTTTAATGAGCTTACAACACTTGTAAATAAATTTAGCAGCATCAGCGCAGAAAGAAAAGCTTATGCAAAGCAATTCGCAAATAACCTGCAGATGCAGTTGGATGCAGGGGCTCAAAGAATTGAAGAAAGAAACATGCTAATAAATGCATACAAACAAACACATAGCAAAGAATACCTGGATATCAAGAGCGCCCTAATCAATAATAGGTTTGCCAATGGTGAACTGAAGGTTTCCAGAGCCATTGAACTTGCCTATAATAATCAGGTCAGCAATGTTTTCGTCCTTCCTATTCAGATAAAAGCAAATACCCCAGATAATGTGGTTTGGGCTGATCAGAATTCTAATTTACAGGTTGAACCGGAAGACTTTGTAGGAAGAGATATCGATATCTATACTGACCTTCAACCAAAATCAATTACCGTTTCGAAATATTCTTTTGATAACAGATCAAGAATTGAAGATCTCTTTACAAAAAATGACTGTCAAAACTGCTATGGCAAAGGATACAATCTCAACCATGCTGTTCTGGTTGCATACGACTATGAATCTCTGTATTCGGAGCTTCAGCAGATATTGAATAATCAAAATTATCTTTTTGTGAATGTCAAAAAAGAAGGCAGGTTCGTTTATGACCTGTCAAGTGATTCAAGCATTAAGCTCGAACTGGATAAGATGAATACCAAAAAAAATCTCTTGGCAACCGACAAGTTGAAGGTGAATAAAATGCTGACCGGACATGCATACATAGTCGGTTCAGACAAGTCATTACGTAATACTCAAAGACTCATTATCATTAATAAGGGTCGTTTTATCATGATGGCCACTAACTCAAAAGATGCTATGAGCCTAAATTATTCGGATTATTTCAGGTCTAGGTTTGTCAATCTGAACGGACTTAAAATCAAGAAGCAAAAAGGAGTTTTTGCGAATTATGGTTTTCATGAGATGGTTTTCAACAATGAGTTCCTTTTTTCAACAAACCTCTATATCAGCGATAACGAATATGCATATGAAGCGAAAACAAACAGTAATAATTTTGCCAAAACAATTTTTTTGGGAAATGCCAAGAGAAATGGAACGACCTATAATGAATTCAAGTCCTATATTATTGTAGGTAGTGTTAATCCATACATGGATTCCTATCGACTGGTTTACGAAAATATCCTCCCAGTTCAAGGTGGCCTTTTATTAGTTGGTGATTACAAGGAAACCGTTTTCACCAATATTCCTGGTTACAGTCAGAGTAAGCGAATATCTGTTTATAATATGCGGACAAATTATTTAGGATGGTTTGCAACAACAGAGGCGGATAATATTCTCAAATACAGAATTAAACAATTCAACTATTGGCTAAATCCAACCAAAATCCCAATAGAATTATCATTTGAAAAACACTCATCTTTGGTTGAGGTTTATGATTTTAATTCTGGTCAATATAGAAAGTTTGATCCTGCAAATAGCGATTCGGATTTTAACACTTTATATGCTTCCTTCTTAGTGAAGTCCTCACTATATTTTGGTAACTACTTCATTTTCCGATTATCAAAAGAATAATTCCCAGCATTTTAGTCAACAAGCCTTGTATCTTAACAAGGACTACAGTCAACTACACTTAACCTAGCGATGCCGAACGCATCCATAAGGTACAGGTGGAGGAGGACGAGTGTGGGAGTCTACTTCAGTGCATATTTTCAAAGTTCTGTATCGGAAAGTGAAACTTTCCAGACTCACCAAAGCTTCAGCGAAGGAGAGTATTGGGAAATAAACCTGCCTGCCGGTAGGGAGGGAGTAAACAGTAAACAGTACGCCTGCCTGCTGAAGCTACAGCGAAAGCAGGGAGAACGTTTCCACAGAATTCGTCATTCCAAGACGAGTGTAAGGAGTTCTTGGAATCTACTCAATGCCAGCTTTCCACTGGTCCTGAGAAATGAGCTAACTTTAATGGAAGAAAATACTTATTTGAATGGCAAAAGATTACAAGAAGGCAATACCCCCCTGTAAGTCCTCGTTTAGCGTGGTGTTCCATAGGAATCCCTTCGGGATAATAAGGATTTTCATAATTTGAGTTTAAAATGCAATGTTGAATAAATGATCAGTTTTCTTGCCATCCGCGTTACCGCAAAGCGATCCCTATGGGACAAACACGGACGAGTGGGGAGTTAGCGTTGATTGTCCAGAGTGGATGGTATAGCTGTATTCAACTCTCATTTCCTTTCCGAATGAATTTGAGAGATTGAATTTCCTTTTTTATATTCATCCCTATGAAACTTCGCAGCTTTAAAAACCAATGGGTATTATGTTTCCCCTTCCTACTGTTAATTGCATTTTCCATTTTTACCTCCTGCAGTGAGAGTGAAGACAATCCAGGACCAAATAATGGAGGATCAGCTTCTGGATTGAAGTTTTTTAGCGTCGGAAATGCTTCAGATGCTCATGGGGTATACCCTGTCAGCAGTGGAGGGTATATTATTGCTGGAAAGACACTTGATGAACAAAGGATCGGTAATGATGGTCTGTTGATAAAACTAAAACCCTCTTTAGAGCAGGAATGGACCAAAACCTACAATTTTGTTGGAAGTGTTGGCAACCAGGAGTTTCAAGATGTGGTTGAAACAAATGATGGTGGATTTGCCATGGCCGGAAGTTATAAGGAGAATACAAATTATTACAATTTCCTTCTGGCAAAGGTCGATAAAGATGGAAATGAATTATGGAATTGGAATTACTGGAGCAGTACAAATGATTTTGATGACCAAGCATATTCTCTTGAAGAAACCTCTAGCGGTGGTTTCGTTCTTTCAGGAAACTGTCAAAGTTGTATCCAGGTAGTTGTAACAGGAAGTGATGGACAGATTTCAGGAATCAAGCAGTATAAGGAAGTAGATAATTTTAAATTTGGAGTGACTGGAGGACATTACTCTCATATTTCCCAAACCCAGGATGGAGGCTATCTTTTTCATGGCTCAATATCAGGATCCTCAGGAACCAATGCTGAAGATCCAGTAACCGTTGTTTATAAAATTGATGGGGGCGGAGTTGAGCAATGGAACAGAAGGTACAAACAGGACGACAAAATTTCCGCTACCAATATTGGCCTTTTCGTAGAGTCTACCTCCGATGGTGGATACATCATTCTTCAGCAAAGAGGTGATGTGACCTCAAATGGAATAAATACCGCGTTACTTCTCTTGATTAAAACCAATTCTAATGGAGATGAAGAGTGGCGTGTCCCCGTTAATGAAGACGAGATAAGTCCAGGTCTTTCATTTGAGGTTGTTCAAACCATGGATGGAGGATTTGTTCTGGCTTATGCCGAATCTGATCAATCAGGAGGCTTTTCCTATATCTCAATAAAAAAGTTTGATTCAAGCGGCCAAGAGCTCTGGAAAAGGATCCATGGAAAAGACAGGTTTAATAGATTAGCTCCAACAGATATCAAGCTATGCCCCGATGGAGGCTTTATCGTCACGGGATCTGACAATAATGGGTTGGCGGTACGAGGGATTTTCGTATTAAAGACCAACTCAGAGGGCAACTGACAATAGGAATAAATTTCCACATTTTCTATCCTCAATTGCTGCTTTAGATAAGAACCTCAAGACAACATATGCTGCTACGTTTTAATACTACTTTGCCAAAATCAGGAACTAGAATGTGTGGCAAGATCTTATTCGATCAACACCTTCTCGGTCTATTTCCTGTTCCCTACTGAGATGTGGTGGATGTAGAGCCCGGGGACAGTTGAGAAGTGAAGACTACCCCCCACTAGAACTCGTCCGCTTAACGGCCGATAAATTTAGCGTAGCGTTCAATTGGAATCCTCCAAATGAGTCCCGCGGACATTCGGGGTAACGAGGATTTACAAGAGATTTTAAATTACTCTCCCTCTGAGTCATCCGTAGGAGACTTGGAGGTACAAGAGATTTCAAATTGACAATTAATAGTTTCCTATAGAAAACTGGATGATGCATAAATGTGATTAAATTAGACCTTCAAATTATTTCAGATGAAAAAAACCATTCAATTTCTAAAAGCACTTAAAGCCAACAACAACCGGGAATGGTTTAATGAAAACAAATCAAAATTTCAGGAAGCAGAAAAGGAATTCAAGGATTTGGTTTTTGAAATTCAGGAAGGTTTATCGCTAATCGATAATATCGAAACAGAGTCCACCAAAGTGTTTAGAATTTACAGGGATGTTCGTTTCTCCAATGATAAAACCCCTTATCATATTCACAGAAGTGTCAATTTTAAAAGAGCAACAGCTAAGCTCAGGGGTGGCTATTATTTGAAAATAAAAAAAGGAGAATCCGCTATTGCAGGCGGTTTTTTTGGGCCATCCCCTGCCGATATTCTGCATATCAGAAAGCAAATACAACAAGACCCTTCAGAACTCAGAAACATATTGAAATCAAAGCAGATTACTGATTATTTTGGCGGCTTATCCGGTGAAAAGGTAAAAAGCGCACCCCGAGGATTTTCCAAAGACGATCCGGCTATCGACTTGCTCAAATACAGATCATTACTTCTTACAATGACTTTTTCGGATGCAGAGGTGCTTTCTTCAGAATTTGGTCAAAAAGTTGTAAATGGTTTTGCTCAAATGAGGCCCTTTTTTGATTATATGAGTACAATACTCACTTCCAATCTGGATGGAGAAGCAATAATATAAATGAGTCCGTAGCGGAGATAATTCTAATGTTATTTACTATCAAATTTTATAACATGGAGTAGAAGGAAACTATATTTTCTTTTCCAAAATTAAAAATCTCATATGAACGGCATTTTTAAATATAATAAGCTCCAGCCCTTTGGCTTGATTTAATATATATTAATCGTATTATTACGATAATTATTAATTTCTAAAAGAAAATGAAAGGTATAGGGTTTTTCGAAAAATATCTTAGCGTTTGGGTAATTCTGTGCATCGGAGTTGGGGTCATGGTCGGGCAATTTTTTGAGACTGAGATGCAGCAAATTGCAAACATCGAGATTTCAAATGTCAATATTCCCGTAGCCATTTTGATTTGGTTTATGATCTTCCCTATGATGGTTCAGGTGGACTTCTCATCTCTAAGGAACTTTAATCAAAACATAAAAGGTCTTGGTTTGACAATTGTAGTTAATTGGCTCATAAAACCTTTCACCATGGCTCTGTTTGCCTGGGTATTTTTTGACAAACTCTATTCAGCCTGGATAGATCCCTCGCTGGCCGATGAATATATTGCAGGTGCGATTCTCCTCGGAGCTGCCCCATGCACGGCTATGGTCTTTGTCTGGTCTTATTTGAGCAATGGTGACCCGAATTACACACTCGTTCAGGTATCCGTAAATGATCTCATTCTTCTTGTTGCTTTTGTGCCTATTGTACAATTACTCCTGGGTATTACAGATTTTAGGGTGCCTTATGATGTACTCATTACCTCCGTTATCGCCTTTGTTCTTTTTCCACTGGTAATTGGATACCTGGTCCATCGATGGGCCATAAAGTCCAGGGGACAGAAATGGCTTGAAGGCCGCCTGCTTCCATTATTGAAGCCTTTTTCTATTTCTGCCTTACTTGCTACACTTATTCTTCTATTTGCATTTCAGGGTTCACAAATATTGAACCAACCTCAGCATATTTTAATGATTGCTATTCCACTTTCAATACAGACTTATTTCATTTTCTTTCTGAGCTGGTTTGTGGGCAAGTATTTGAAACTGAATTACAGAGTATGTGCTCCCGCTTCTATGATTGGAGCGAGTAATTTTTTTGAACTAGCTGTTGCAGTTGCAATTGCATTATTCGGATTGGAATCCGGAGCGGCGCTTGCAACCGTCGTGGGCGTACTTATCGAGGTACCTATTATGCTTTCACTGGTATATATCGCCAAAAAATGGGCATTTTAACTTTGCTAACCTTCTGATTCATCCGACAGAGATTCGGAGGATTTATTTTTATTGTCAATTAGAAATTTAGAAAATTAGTCTGACGGTAATTATTCAAAAAATTCCTTCCATTGCATCTTTCTGAGCTTCAATTTCATTTTTAATTATTGCCTTTTTGGACTCAAGGGTTGACAAAAGGTAAGTTGACAAGGACCGCTTGTCCCTTTTTATCTCTAATCTGGCCATAATACAATTCTGAAAAAAAGTAGTTTTCACTATTTCTTTCCATTCCGTAACAGAGCGAAATTCAGGTCTGGGAAATTTATCCTCTAAATACCCCTCTAATGCATAGAAGATTTTTACATCTTGATTATTGTCTTCATTTAAGGCATTTCGATATCTAAAGTAAAATTCAAGTTCTGAATATGTGCCCTCATTTAGAATTAGGTAATCATGGTTTTCCAGAATTGAATTAAAAGTAAGGCTTTCTTTCATCCAGGATTCTGTCCACATCGAATATGGCAGATCATTCTTGTATAAACTGACCAAAGTATCAGACCAATGAAGAGGCTTTAACTTTAATAGTCTTGCCGAAATTGAATCCCGATCAATATCAGGCTGAAGGATAATTCCATTTTCTTTACCATCAGAAAGCATATCTGAATATTTTAATGAATCGTACCTGATCTCTCTTTCCAGTTTTTCAAGTTTTCCAATCAGAATTTCTCTCTCGAAATCCCTACTTCTATCTGCCTCAAGAATCAAAGCAAAATAAACAGATCCGAATATTAGAACCGCTTCGATTATTAATCTTGGTGCTTTGAGGTTTATTATCCACGCTTTAAACTTCATAGATTAAATATACCGTTTTCAGAATATAAGCTACAAGGCTGGAAGTATAAGTAGTTTAGTGACAAAGCAGTGAAACCAGAGTGGAATTAAATTGGGATAAAATGATAAAGTGTGCACCTTAAGCCGCTATATATTCTTCATTCTAAGATATCAACACCCCATGATTCATCCGGCAGAGATTCGGAAGGTCATTATTGATTTAGTCAATCAGAATTTCTGAGAATAAGTCTGAAGGAAAAAATTATTATTTAAAACAACCTATCATAACTTAAACATCTCAAAAATGAGTTTATAATCATCTTCTACTTCATTTGTGATAGTCAAAATTTCAATTTCCGAATTTGCTTTATCATAGCTATTTAAGTGAACTAATATGGTGTCACCACCATCAGGCAGCAAAACGAAATTACATTCATCCAAAACAAACCACATCTCTCCTGCTCCACCCAAATTGGCTGAACCATCATCATTCAAAGTCAGCACATCACCGACAGAAGGACTTTCAGAGTTACCCGGATCAACGGCTATACCGTTTATAGTTTCTGTTTTAGCAGTGATTTCCCATGAGCCAACAAGGGAATCTCTTTCAATAAAAGCTTCACTGCCATCACTTTTTATGAGTTTGGATCTGGTTTCATATCGATAGGTTTCGTTGCCATCATCCACAAAAGTTGTGCTCCACAGGAATAACTCATTGTGTATATCCATCATAGCTTTAAAAAGAAGAAAGACTCTATCACCATCATTATTAATGAAATTCATTGTCAATTTATTTCCAGTGTAATTATTCATGACATCGAAATTACCTTCTTTCCAATTATCAATGATATATGAAGGTGGTTCTATTGTGAAATGATTATAGGGAATAACTTCTTTTGACCAATTTTCTACAATTTTATTGTATTGAAGGCTTTGATCAGAGAATTCATACTTCCAGCTCTCTTGTTCAATAATACTCCATTTATGATCCATAAATATACCCATGACACTAACCGGAGGATATCCTCCTAAATAAAAACGTTGGTCGAGTTGCAAAACGAGATTGTAATTCACAAGGCCAATATCATCATCCAGCATGGAGGTCCGGGCCGCCAAAACAGGAATATTATCAATTCTATAAAAAGAATCAACTATAACAGTTACGCCGGTACCAATCGAGGGTGTAAGTTCAATCTCCTTAGCATCAATCGCCAAACTGCCGCTTTCGTATTCGGCCCAGCTCAGACTCCATCTTTCATAACTGCCGCCTCCAAAATGAAAGAACTCTCTATAAGGCTCAATTTGAACTGTCGATCCACCATTCCCGGAGCTGACACTTTGCTCAATGATGCTCCAAAAACCATCGATATATTTTTGTTCCAGATTTACCATAGGTGTGATATCCACAGTTTGTGAAAACTCAGCTGTACCACTGGAATTAGTGATTTTAGCAGTAACGGTATAACTTCCTTTTTTATAATAAGTCGAAACAAAATAGAGATTTTGTCCTTCATAAGGATCCAAAACAGTATCTAACCCATTTCCAAAGTCGATTTCCAGTTTTTCCCAGGTTTCCATTTGTTGAACAACAGAAGAAGCAAATGTAACTTTGAAACTTGCCGGTGCTTCGTAGTCATTTATTTCCTCTAGATTAATGTGATCCCAACTGACCAATTCAAATGTGGCATCGGGTAAGTTAACCGAAGGATTCGGTGATTCATTTTCATCTTTGCAGGCAAGAAATACGGCCATAATTAAAAGGCTCAGAAATATGCTCAGTATTCCTGATTTTGTTAATTTTTTCATGACTCTCCATTTTAATATTCAGAAAAGAAGGACATGAAAAATTTTGAGAATTCCTATGATATTGGTCAGATTCGATCGCTTTAAAGACCTCCATTGATTAGCATCAAAAATCCAATCAAACCCTTATAATTTCTATTTAATACGGTTTGAATTAATCAAATCTATATTTCAGTGATGTGGCTCGATAACATTGAAAGCTGCTCCAATGATACCGGCATTGTTAAGATTCTTAGATACATAAATTGGTGTATCCACATTTAGCTCATTTTCAAACTTCTCCATTTTTTTGCTTGCTCCTCCTCCGAGAATGAAAAAATCCGGTGAAAAAATGCGAACAAGGTGGTTTAAATATTTATTAAATCGTTTGCCCCATTCATGCCATTCTAGGTTTTCATTTTTTCTGGCGGAATCAGCCGTGTAGTTTTCAAACAAATCGCCATCATGTCCAAATATTCTGCCGAGTTCTGTATTTGGGATCAGCTGACCATCGTAAAACATCCCACTACCAATCCCTGTCCCAATGGTGATCATCAATCCCAGCCCTTTTTTATCTTTTCCTACACCAAAGTTCATTTCCGCTATACCGGCGGCATCTGCATCATTAATTATATTGAATTCAAGTCCATCACAGGCTTTGCTAAATAAAGCATCAATCTGGACTCCTTTCCATTTCGGGTCAAGATTAGAGCTGAATTTTGCATTGCCATTTATCACCACCGAAGGAAAACAACAGCCTATGTCATTATTCCAGCTAAAATGATTTTTAATTTTCAGAATCGTCCCGGCCACAGCATCGGGAGTGGATGGTTTTGGAGTGTCAATTCTAAAACGCTCAGACTTTAATTCCCCTTTTTTAGTATCTACAATTGCACCTTTTATGCCTGTTCCTCCTATATCGATTCCCAAAATATTCATAAAATAATCAAAGCCATTTAATATAAATTAAATGTAATGGGATATTTTTAATAAACGAAAATTCTCATTCAAGATCATAAAGAGATACTGCTCTATTTATAAATAAACAGAAAATTACTTCCCGGCTCATTATCACCGAACTCACCTCCCCTTGGCTGGGGCTCTACCATTTCTACGCTGCTCATTAGATCCTGATAGGTTAATATGCCGTCGCTCCCTCCATAAGTTCTCAAGGCTGTTATAAATTGCCTTGCAAATGGAGAGTGATGACCGGGGCGGCCGTCCGGTACGTATTCCTTGCCACCGGATGTTAAATAGATTCTTGTTTTATAACTCATTTTTCTTTTGATGAATAGCATCTTTTTGACCTGCTCCTCTTTTGAGGGTTCATTGCCTCTTTTGGCAATAAATGGATCAAATGTTCCTCCAAAACAAACATCCATGGTTAAAAAAATATGTCGGCAGGGAATATTGTTTATATAAGTACGAAGTGTACTATGTGGAAGGTAAGTACTTCTTGCTTCATCGCCTTCCTTTGTATTGGAGGCAACAACATAGCCCTCTTTGAACAGTTCGTCATACTCACCATGTCCGGCAATAAATATAAAAAGCTGGTCTTCATCGGCGTATAGTTTCTTAGAATACTCCTTAATCTTAAGCTTGATCTCATCCAGGGGTGGATTTATAATTTTTTCAACGTTAAAATTGTAATTATTCTCTAATTCCGCCGCAATTGTTGTTGCATCAAAAACGGGATTGACCAAATCATTCATTGCATTATAACTGTTGGTTGCAATTATCAATGCATAATCTCTCCCATTTCTGGTAAGTTTAACCAAATCATCGGGATTATTTTGATCAAATATCCTGTGTACAATTATGGTTTTATTTGCTACCTCGCCATCGATAGTTGTAAATCGAATACTAATTTCATTATCCTTAAATCTAATTGGCAGCTCATGTTCGAAGATTTGGTTGTCGGAAACCCTAAGCCTATCTTCTTCATTTGTAGTTTTATTAATGATCTTGAATTCCCGAATACTGCTTTTTGAAAGTAATTGACCTTTGATTACTATTTTTTCCTCCAAACAATAAAACGTATTCCCTCTTTCAATATATGGTTGAACAAGAACAACTTCGTTTTTTGCAGATTCATTTGACAGATTTGCTGTGCTGGGTTTATTCGCTGAGTAAGCAACTGAGGCCTGGTACTTCTTAATGGGTTCAAGATTGAGGTAGGATATATCATAATATTGAATGTCTCCTCCATAGCCTGCTGTGTATATCTTATTCAAATCAGATGAAAAAGAAACACCGGTAACAAATGTGCCATTTTGTTTTAAGGAAAAAATTGGTTCAGATTTCCCAAGTTCCCAAAAATGAACCATTCCATCGTGTCCTCCTGTGGCATAATGTTGATTATCATTGGCACTTTCTACAAGTTGAATCCATTTTTTATGCACTTTTTCAATGCTCGATTTTGAATTGCCCGTTTCGGCATCCCAGAATTTTATTGATTTATCATCTCCCACGCTAATTATAGTCTTGTTCATAAAATCAATTGAACGCGTATAACTATCATGGGCATCTATGATCTGTCCCATACTTCCCGAAAGAGCATCCCATATTCTTATTTTTCCTTCTGCATCGGAAGTGGCAATATTATTTGTTCCCGGAATTGCACAAACGCTCAAAACCGGTGAGCTAGAGACTGTTATTTTATTGACTTCCTGCTTTGAATTTAAATCCACAATACTCATTTGACCATCGGAACTTACAGCAACCAAATAATTTAGGGAGTTGATAATTTCTATATCATTGACCGTCTTTTCGAAGGAATTGTTCTGGTAAATAATAATACGCTTTTCGATATCATAAATAATAACATGTCCATCTCGGGAACCGGATGCAAATACTTTGAGCATATCGTCATCAAATGATGAAAATTCAACTGCTGTAACCCAGTCGCTATGACCTGTTAGCTTAAAAAGAGTGGATCCATTTTCAGAATCCCTAAAAATGACCTGATTGTCGTCACCTCCGGTTACGAGCCATTTACCATCTGGAGAACTCGCCATGGCCAGAATGCTTTGTTTATCAGGGTCCACTTTTTTGATTAAGGCAGGCTCTTGTGCAAAGACTGAACTACACAATGTAATTAATCCAAGCCAAACAAGATTTTTTAACATATCAGAGAGTTTTGGATTTTACAAAATTGAGATTAACGCCACCGGTTACAAGAACATATTGCATGTTCTGTCTCAGCACTTCATCCCGATTTGTAAATACCAGATTGTAATTTGCCTGCAAAAAGATACCAATGGACTGTGATACATCCATTTGAACACCGAGTCCTGCCATTGTATTTGGAACAAGCCTTGTGTTCAGGGATTGTCCTGATTCTCTGATGGTCACTTCATTGATAGGTGCTTGATAAGATTCAGGATTGGAAGCATAAAAATCTTTAATAACAATTTTGCTGGGTGATCTTTCACCGTTGTATATGGTAGCTCCTGCTGATACTACAACAAAAGGAGATATTTTCTTATCGAGAATTTTATATCGGGCATATGGATTTATACTGATCAGAGTTATCCATGATTCATCGCTATCATCCACCTGACTTGAGCGGGGATCATACCATGACCAGAAGTCAGTATATTCTCCTCTCATTCCAATTGACAATTTCTTATTGAGATTGTATTGAAAATCAGCGGCAAAAGCAAACCCGGAGCTCATATTACTGTAGAAATAAGGTAAGCGATCTTCTCTCAAGTCTTCCCCCATTGGTATGGCATAACCAAGTGAAAAATCAAAAGTCAGCTTCTTTTCAAATTGAGCTTTTGATATGGAAGACACTGATAATAAAATGACAATTATTGTTAATATCCTTTGCATAACCTTAAAACTCTCTTAGTGTATAAGTAACTACCTTCGGATCAAATTCATTGGATTCATCAGTAGCCTGAAGTACGAGATTTGATTCGCTTATTTCTACAATATCAAATACCTGATTGACAAAATCTGAAGCTTCTTCCTGTTGATTGTTTTCATCGATTATCACAAAATTATCTCTTTGAACCAGAGTTATCCTGTTGCCTTTATTGTTCAATCTCCAGGTTCCCTCAGAAACTATATAATCGTCTATGATTACACAGGCAACAAGATTATCTTCAATTGTATATTTTGTGGCTTCTGTTTCTTCATTGTAAAGTTCAAATGTGAAAATATCATCACTTGAACAATCACTTGGTTGGGCGACTCCATCCTCTTCAAGTTTTACAACTAGCCAGGATTTTACACCATTATCAGTCAAAAGTGTAAGGTTAGATGGTTCTACCTCATCTCTGGAGCAGGAAATAATGGAAATCAGTAAAACGAGTACAAAAAAGTAATATTTTTTCATTTTAGTTCCAGCTTAAAATAACATCCAGGGCATAATTATTTTTACCTAAATATGCATCTGGATCAATAACAATTCTGTTGGGATAATCCCCTGTGGCCCTCGCATTTATAATGACCTCACTTAAATAAAAATCAAGGTTGACATACAATCCCCATAGTTGATCATTAAAATCAAATTCTCCCGTGAATTCATTATATGTTATAGGGATTAAATCTAAAGTCGTTGATAGTCCTCCATTATTGTTTGGCGGAGCAAGCGCATTGAGGTCAAAAAATACAGGATTTGCAAAACTATAATAATAGAGTTCACCGAGTATGTTCTCTGAAGACTCCTGATAGAAGAAATAAGAATTATCTGTAAAAGAAACCAGGGCATTAGTAGGGTTGCTTGTACTTATCGCGTAAATATTGTTTACGCCTCCTTCGAAAAATCCAAAAGCAATATCAAGGGTATCATTGGCATTAGATGGAAATTCCATTTCTTCACCTGAATAAATAATTCTCAATTCATCAAAGCTTATTTCAGTCGGATTGATGGGTTTGGTAAAAAGTGTTGAGACTGAAACCTTTGTAAGACCATTTTCAGTCAAATAATCATAGAGCGAAATATTTGATTTATCATCGAAATAAGTAGCATTGAAATTTCCGTAATTACTTCTAACAAGGCCTGCTCCCTGATCTTTGTAAAAAGCATAGAAGTAATAATTTACTGGTTGTAAATCCGAAAAGAGTATTTTGCCTGAACCGTTGGTTTTACCCCTTGCAACATCCTGTGCTAAAAGCTCAAATGCTCTTTGTGAACGATACAATCTTACTTCCGCATTGGGTACCGGTTGTCCATTGGCATTTAAGACAGTTACTTCTAATTCTGTCGGTTGAAGTTTAGTGACATCAATATCCTCTGAAGAACAGGAAATCAGAAAAAAAGAAACCGGGATTAGATAGAACAGACATTTAATAAAACTGTATTTTTCCAACACACACAAATTTTAATTCTATCTAAATGTATGTGTTTTAGGCATTATCTCAAAAAGCTGATTGAATTATTTAAAGATTAACGGGGGGAATACTTCTCCTGCGTTATTTCTACTGTGTTTTTGTGATTTTGTATTAAAATGAATTTGTACAAATGTGACATCATAGCTGACCTAATTCATTGGAAGATACACTTGTTCATTATCGATTTTTCAGTTTAATAATAAATTAGAACTATTTGGTAAGGTATAACAAAAAAGGGGTGCATCTCTGCACCCCTGCTCGACTAAATTAAACGATATAAATCAAGCTAAAGCCTTTTTAGCTAAGTAGAAATCTACTTTTTCTAATGTTGTATCAGCATTTCTTTCTTCCATTTCGCTGAGTGTTTTTGGTGGCGGAACAATTACCTTATCCCCTTTTTTCCAATTAAGAGGAATGGCTACTTTGTGCTTGTCTGAAATTTGCAATGCTTCCAAAGCTCTTAAAATCTCATCCATATTTCTACCTACATTAAGCGGATAGTACATTATCAATCTTACTTTTTTTGCAGGATCAATAAAAAATACTGCCCTGACAGCCGCAGTTTCACTTTCATTGGCTTGTAACATGCCATACAATTTTGAAACCTTCATGTCGAGGTCTGCAATAATTGGAAAATCAAAATAGACACCTGTATTTTTTCTTACATTGTCCACCCAGGCCAAATGCGCATGAATGCTATCAATGCTTAATCCAATAAGTTCGGTATTAAGTGCTGAAAACTCATTCTTTCTTTCTGCAAAGCCCGTCATTTCTGTAGTGCATACAGGCGTGAAATCTGCCGGATGTGAAAACATCACAATCCATTTATCCTTTGCAAAATCAGAAAATTTAATTTTTCCCTTGGTTGTTATCGCCTCAAAATCGGGAGCCAAATCACCAATTCTTGGCATGAAATATTGATTATTTAATTCTGTACCTTCCATTTTCTTTTTCTTTAAATTGACTATGTGAAAGTGAATATTTAAATAGAGAGTTTCGGTAACTTATGTTACTCTAAAAAATGATTTATTTGCTTGTTGTAAATTCTGTTTCCAAATCCATTAATGAGCGGATTTGATATAAAATCTGTGAAAGTTTTAATAAATAATTGAATATTTAGTTTTGTTAATAATTTAAATTGGCTCAATCAAAATTTTCTGCTGCCAAAACCAATATCTGGAAAGCAATTCTGGAATCCCTAAAAGGAAGTGATGCCGATTATACCAAGATCGGACTTAATAGAGCGATCTTTCTTTTGGCTGTGCCCATGATTCTTGAATTGGTAATGGAATCCACTTTCGCTGTGGTGGATATCTACTTCGTTGGTCGGCTAGGTCCTGATGCCATTGCTACCGTAGGACTTACAGAAACCTATCTATATTTGTTGTATTCAATCGCTATGGGCCTTTCCATGGCTTTAACCGCTATTGTAGCCAGAAGGGTTGGTGAAGGCAAGAAAGATGAAGCAGGGCTAACGGCATTCCAGGCCATTGTTTTATCGGTTTTGGTCTCATTACCTTTTTCAATTGCAGGTGTTTTTTACGGTGAGCAATTACTCATTCTCATGGGTTCAGATGCACAAAGTGCCGCCTTAAACCAGGGCTATACACAATGGATGTTGGGAGCCAATGGAGTCATTGTTTTGCTTTTCAATTTAAATGCAGTGTTCAGGGGTGCGGGTGATGCGGCTATTGCCATGAAAGTTTTGTGGATAGCCAATGGCTTTAATATTATTCTCGATCCCATACTGATATTTGGTCTGGGACCTATTCCCGCATTTGGCATCGAAGGAGCTGCCATTGCCAGTACCCTTGGAAGGTCTATTGGTATAATGATGCAGGTTTATGCATTAGCCAAAGGTGGTAAACACATTAGAGTACTTTCGAAAGATTTAAAACTAAATGTGGCAATTCTTCTGAACATCATCAAAACCTCGCTAGGTGGCGTTGGACAAATGATCATTGCCATGACCTCCTGGATATTTTTAATGAGAATTTTGGCAAATATTGGTAGCGAAGCCGTGGCCGGTGCTACTATCACCATCCGGGTAATGATGTTTACCATCATGCCGGCATGGGGCTTGTCCAATGCCGCAGCCACGCTGGTCGGTCAAAATCTCGGTGCCAATGACCCTGACAGGGCTGAAAATTCTGTTTTAAAAATTGGCTGGTACAATATGATTTTTCTGATTTTGGTGTCTGTTGTGTTCTTCTTTTTCAATAAGAACCTGATCGGGATATTCACGACCGATCAAAATGTGGTTGATGTCGGAGCTGAATGGCTTAAAATCATGTCCTATTCATTTTTTATTTACGGCTGGTGGATGGTAAGTGTGCAAGCCTTTAACGGTGCTGGTGATACCAAAACACCTACATGGATAAATCTGATTTTCTTCTGGATTATACAAATTCCACTGGCCTATTTTTTGGCCATACATTTAAACTGGAATCAATCCGGTGTCTTTTGGGCTGTATTTATATCTGAATCATCCGTAGGATTATTTACCTTTTACATGTTTAGAAAAGGCAAATGGAAAACTTATAAAGTATAATTTATTAGTTCTCCATTCACTAAAAAATATATTATTCCATTTCTTCTTCCGAATCCTCGGACTCATCATCCGGTGCTTCTGCCTCAACTTCAGCATTCTTCATCATGTGTTTTGCAATTCCGCCCCAGTCGCCGTAGGTCTGTACAAAAACGATTTTACCGTTTTCATCAAAATCAAAGGAGTCATAGACTTTTACAACTACTGAGCCGCCTTCCATATCTTCGGATGCCGCCCAGGTGATCGTCCAATCCCCATAATAACGAACCGATCCGTCCATTTCTTTGGTTTCTGCATTGACTCCCGGAAGAAATTGGATGTTTTCGGGCATTTGAAAATCAAAAGTTGCCCATCCCATTTTATCATCCTCTTTCATTTGTTCAATACTTACCGAATCAGGTGTTCCAATTGCAGTAGGCCGATAGTATGCATTTTCAGCAAAATATTTTTCGTAATCAAGACTTTCACTTTGCCAGTCGGTTAGATAGGCCAAAACTGTTTGTGAATTTCTTTCAAAGGCTTCTTTGGCTGAATTGTCTTCAGGTGGATTACAGGCAGAAAAAAGGAGCGCAAGGCTTAAAAGTAAGTATAGTGTTTTCATTATATATAGTTTTTTATATAAATGTAATTAAAAATAATCATCTCTTCTATCTCATTCATTTATTATTTGTAGAAAACAATTAATGAAGAAAATAATAAATACTCTGCTTCAGATTTAAATATTCTTTTAGAAAGAGAGTTTAAAGACTATATTCGAAATTATTTCCGTCGATTAATTGATGCTAAAAAATCGTATTTTACCCTTATCTATTTTAATAATTCTATTAGTATCAAATCTACTTTCAGCCCAAAACCAGAAATACAGCATTTTTTGGGGAGATGATGAAATCGGGCTAATGAATGTTTCCAGAATTCAAAAAGGAATTAAAACCGAATATTCCTTTAAAGCAGATGTCGAATTCAGGGTGATTTTAAAGTACAATCGCAGTACTCAATTCAATGCCACATACCTTCGTGACACCCTTATTTATTGTTCGAGTAAAAGTGTAATGAACGATAATCTCAAGGATTTTCAGTACACCAAAAAAATAGGCGATTCCTACCAGATATTTCAACATCCGGATGATACCCTAAAAATGAAAGAATGTATCCTGCAATCCGTGGCACTTCTCTACTTCAATGAACCAAAACCGGAAATGAAAAGGATCTATGCGGAGGGATACTCCAAATTTGTTCCCATTGAAAAAGTGGGCAATGGCATCTATAAACTTTATCTGACTGAAGATAAGACAAATGTTTACCATTATACAAACGGGCAATTAAATGAGGTAAAAGTATTGCGTACCTGGTTTGATCTGACCTTTAAAAGACAATTCAATTAACACCCCTTGATTTTTTAAAGATCGTGATGAATCATACTTATCCTTATTATCTGCCTTTTATGGAATTATATTTCCATCATTTATATAAATCAATGAAAAACACAATATTTGATTTGTGATTTTTAACAAAAAGTAATCATGAAAAATATCCTTTCAATAACAATACTTCTATTTTTCTTCTATAATTCAAAAGCGCAAATAAGTGCCAATTTAATGCAGCACCCTGATGTTTCCGGAGATAAAATAACCTTTGTCTATGGAGATGATATTTGGGTTGCTGACAAAAAGAGTGGATTGGCGCATCGCTTAAGCTCACCCGATGGTCGCGAGTTTTACCCGCGTTTTTCTCCCGATGGACAATACATTGCATATTCGGCCAATTACGATGGCAATTATGATGTTTATCTAATTCCTACAAATGGAGGAATTCCCAAAAGACTCACCTTTCATGATATGTATGATCGCGTGGTTTCATGGAATCCCGATGGGAAAAGTCTGATTTTTGCTTCTTCAAGGGAAAGCGGAAGGCAGCGTTTTACTCAATTTTTTAGTATTTCCATAGAAGGTGGATCGCCTCAAAAATTAGCAGTTCCCTATGGATCTTATGCTTCTTTATCGCCGGATGCTTCTAAAATCGCTTATACCGATCGCTCAAGAGCCAACAGAAACTGGAAAAGATACCGGGGCGGTACTGCACCCGACATTCATATCTTCGACCTCAATACTTTTGAAACTCAAAATATTACTCAAAATGATGCCAATGATGAATTGCCCATGTGGATTGGAAATTCGGTGTATTACATGTCGGATAATGGCCCGGAACAAAGAAACAATATTTGGAAATATGATATACAAAACAAAAAGAATGAGCAAATAACCAAAATCAGCGATTATGATATTACTTTTCCGGAAGCCGGGGATAATCAAATTATATATGAAGCCGGCGGCAAATTGTTTATTCTCAATCTGGAAAATAAACAAAGTGAAGAAGTCAGTATTAATCTAATTTCAGACCGTGAAGAATTAATTCCAAGACAAAAAACCGTCAGTAACTTCATTCACAGCAGTTCTTTATCTCCGGATGGACAAAGAGTGGTTATTGAAGCGAGAGGTGATCTTTTTAATCTGCCGGCTGAAAAAGGTTATGTATCCAATTTAAGCTCTGGTTCCAAATCTGCCGAACGATACCCGGCCTGGTCGCCCGACGGCAAATCACTGGCATACTGGAGCGATGAAAAGGGAGAATACCAGCTTGTGATCAAAGACATAGCTGCTAAAGGCAACACAAAAACAATTACACAATTCAAAGAGGGATTCAGATATAATATTTTCTGGTCGCCGGACAGTAAAAAAATAGCTTTTGTCGATCAATCCATGCGTTTAAATATGATGGAAGTGAGTTCGGGTAAAATCACAAGTTTTGACAAGGGAAAGTATTTATTGGAAGGCGGATTGAGAAGTTTCAGGTTTGACTGGTCTCCGGATAGCAAATGGCTCTGTTATACTAAAAGTGCTGAAAGCTCTGCCACCTCGGCCATCTTTCTTTACAATACCGAAACAAATAAGGTTTCTCAACTGACTTCCGGGTTTTATTCGGATTCTAATCCCGTTTTCAGTAAGGATGGAAAGTATTTGTTCTTTGGCACCAACAGAAGTTTTAGTCCGCTCTATTCTGACCTTGACAATTCATGGATCTATCCAAATACTACAGGTATTGCGGTGGGCACTTTGGACGAATCTGTTGAATCACTTTTGGCCATTAAAAACGATGAAGTTAGTTTGGAAAAAGAAGAAGAGGATTCTGATAAGAAGTCTAAAAAAGACAAAAAAGATAAAAGTGAAGGCAGCAATGCCGATACAAAAGTGAGCATAAGCAATTTTGAAAATCGCGTTGAAATGCTAGATATAGAAGCCGGAAACGTTGGCGGATTAACAGCCCTTGACGGAAAATTACTATTTATGCGCTATCCAAATTCAGGGTCCTCAAAAGAGGAAAAAAACTCCCTTAACTATTATGATATAGAGGAAGAAAAAGTTAAAACCATTATTTCTGATATCAACGGATATGAAGTTTCTGCAGATGGTAAAAAGATTTTGGTAAGGCAAAATCAAAATTACGCCGTTATTTCAGTTGCATCTGATCAAAAAATAGAGAAGACAGTTCCCATACAAAAAATGGTTATGGAAATTGATCCCCGAGCAGAGTGGAAACAAATTTTCATGGATGTTTGGAGAATTGAACGCGATTATTTTTACGATCCCAATATGCATGGCGTTGACTGGAATGCCATGAAAGAAAAATATGGAAAACTGGTCGACGAAGCCAATTCCAGGGCCGATGTCAATATTATTATTGGCGATTTAATTGCAGAACTCAATGCATCGCATACTTATGTAGGCGGAGGTGATACTGAAGAAGGCGATAATAAAAATTGTGGCTATCTGGGTGCGGATTTTAGTGTGGAAAACGGCTACTTTAAAATTGAAAAAATCATTAATGGAGCACCCTGGGATGTTGAAGTGCGTTCGCCTTTAATTAAGCCCGGCGTAAAAGTCAAAGAAGGTGATTATATATTGGAGATTAATGGACAGAAGCCCGACATATCCAAATCAATTCACGCCGCATTTCAGGGCATGGCCAATGAAACTGTACAGCTGACCATCAGTTCAAAACCAAGCCTGGAAAATTCCAAAAAAGTACTTGTGACTACCTTGAATTCCGAAACACGCTTGAGACATCTTGCATGGATTGAAGCAAGTAGGAAAAGAGTTGATGAAGCCAGTAATGGCAAAGTTGGGTATATCTATGTGCGTAGCACGGGGATAGATGGACAGAACGAATTGGTACGACAGTATTTTGGGCAAATGGGTAAGGAAGGCCTGATTATAGACGAGCGCTTCAATAGTGGTGGTCAGATCCCCGATAGATTTATAGAATTACTGGATAGAAAACCATTGGCTTTCTGGGCAGTAAGAGATGGAGAAGACTGGTCCTGGCCTCCTGCCGGCAATTTCGGGCCAAAAGTAATGTTGATCAATGGTTTTAGCGGCTCCGGCGGAGATGCTTTTCCCGATTATTTTAGAAAAAGAAAGCTCGGTCCCTTGGTCGGAACCAGAACATGGGGTGGTTTAATTGGAATCTCAGGAGCCCCTACATTGGTGGATAACGGTTTTATTTCGTCTCCTACTTTTAGAATGTATGATCCGGATGGCCAATGGTTTAAGGAAGGGCATGGAGTAGATCCTGATATCGAGGTACTCGAGGACTTTGAACAATTGGCAAAGGGCAAAGATGTTCAACTGGAAGCGGGAATTAAAGAAGTTATGCGACTGATGGAACTTGAAAGCAATTTCAAAAAACCCGCCCGCCCTACTTATGAAAAAAGGTAAATTATATTTCTGCTAATGAAATTATTACGACTTGTTTTCATTTTTATCATGTCTGCTTCAATCGGAATAAGGGCTCAAACTATGTCTGAAAAGGAATTAAACTTTTTTAAGGAAATCCCTGAATATGAAGGCCAATACAATTCAGGCAAAATAAGCGCCAGAATGATTGACGGTCTGGGATTCAGATTTTACTGGGCTACAGAGGGATTAAGTGTCAATGATATGAGCTATCGCCCTTCAGAAGATATACGCTCAATTGGAGAAACCATTCAACATATTTATGAGATGTCCAATTCATTATTGAATGTTGTCAACCTGAAAGCACAGCTTGATTCGGACTTAACCAGCACTGATAAGCAAAGAGCAGAGACCCTTAAAAATTTAAAACTTATCAGGGATAAGCTGTTTTCAAGCAGCGATGAGGATTTTGAAGGCTATAATCGAATGAGTAAAAATGGAGAAAGTATTCCGTTTTGGAAATACATTAATGGGCCCATCGAAGATTGCATCTGGCATTGCGGCCAAATTGCAAGCTTTAGAAGATTGGCCGGCAATCCCATTACTCAGAAAGTCAGTTTTTTTAACGGCAAAATGAGATAGATATCATTCCTATTTAAGCCATTAAAAGGAATAGTATTATTTCGATGGAGGCATACTTGGCCTTACTTCTATTTTGCTCGGCAATGTTCGCGTATTTAGCTTGACCAGATTTACAACCATTTCTCCGATATCTTCAATCTGGATTTTCCAGGAATCAGAATCACTGGGTACATGATCGTTAAAATAGGTAGCTACGGAACCCGGCATAATCGTGCTTACACGAATGCCGTACTGACGCAAATCAAGCATTACGGCTTGCGTAAAACCTGTTAGACCAAATTTGCTGGCATTGTAGGCTGCACCTCCGGCAAAGAAATTTGTTCCTGCCAAACTGGAAATGGTAATAAAATAGCCTTTGCTTTTTTTTAGGCTTTCGAGAGTAGACTTGATTGTATTAAAAACGCCTGTCAGGTTGATATCCAGGGTGTCTTTCCAGTCTTCCGGGGTTAAATTCTCAATAGAACCAAATTTGCCTATTCCCGCATTGGCCACCACCAAATCAATACTTCCCCATTTTTGAATAATTTTATCTACCGTATCGTTTTGTGAGGTCAGTTCTCTAACATCGCATTCGAAAGCGAGCACATTTTCATTTCCGGTTTTTTCAATTAATTGTTGTGCAGCTTCGTCTGCACTTTGTTGAGACCTGGAGCTGATAGCTACCTTTCCTCCTTCTTTTAAAATAGCTTCTGCTATGCCAAAACCTATTCCTTTACTTCCTCCTGTTATATATGCTTTGATCATAATTTAAAATCACTTTATAATGAAAGGTATTAGAGTTATTAAAGTTCGATTAAAGTATTAAAGTTTTTGAAAACTTAATCAATCTGATCTTTATAAATTTATACAATCTATTCCGGAAGTTTATGCGCTATTTAACTTGAAACTGACAAAAGGTTTAATGGTTCTTTTTTACCACGTAAAATGATATCTCCTTTTGTCAGGAAGGAAAACTCTTTAGAGATGTTCTTAATCAATTGAAATAAATCATTAGAGATTAAAAACTTGCTGTCTAGATTATTGCATTCGGCCTGAATTCTGGCACATGTATTTAAGGTATCTCCCGAATAAGTAATGTCTCTTTTGATAACGCCTATTTCCCCGGCAACCACTGCTCCATAATGGGCCCCTGCTTTAAATTCGGGAATTTGTGAGTATTTATCGAGGTATTTTGAACTCAGTTTCGCTATGGAATTTTGAATTTCGAAGTAACATCGAATTGAATCATTATTTTTTAACTTTTCACCGGCCTTCCAGGAAATTACAACTTCATCGCCGACATACTGATAGATTTCTCCACCGGAGTTAATGATGGCAGCAGTTATATCTGAAAAAACATCTTTTAGAAATTCGTGGTATTTCTCACTACCCAATTTTTCCGCGATGCTGGTTGAGGATTTTAAATCGAGAAACATAAATATCCGGTTTTCTGTCTTGGGAATATTGTACTTGCCAATAAGTATTTTGAATAATATACCCGGGCCAAATTTATTACTCATTTGCAAAAAGAAATAGGTTATGGCTACTGTAGAACCCCAGAAAAGTAGGTTCTTCAAATGCATACTTGTGTAAACCAATAGCTCAAAATTGTTAATCCAGCCTTCTGAAAAGAGTGGAAAAGCAAGCGAAGATAAGACGAGAGAATACAAGACGGTTATGGTCCCGGTAATTGCTAAAAAGAAGAAAACAATTATACTAACTGTATAGATGTATGGTCTGGTTCTGTATCTCTCGTCAACAAAAATGAGAACCATTCCTCCAATAAACCCACCAAATAATCCGAATAGAAAATTAGAAATCAGTACAGTAACAAATTCATATTGCTCCGAAGATTCACTTATAAAATGACTTTTTAGAAAAAGATGATCGTAAAAAGTTTGAAAAATGCCCAATAGTGCCCAGGTAAATGTTATTATTAAAGCTCTTGTCCATTGTAGTTTTTTCATTTTAGCTGAATTCCTTTAAAAATAAGAAAATCCATATACCTATTTTTTAAAGCCGAATATACTTGATGGTTTTTTTACCAATTTTGAATTAAAATAAACGTTGGAAAGTATTTACACTACAAAACAAGTGTTGAATGTATATAAAAGCGTTCCCGGCCATGTTCTTATTGCTTTTTACTTGCGCCATCGAAGCTGCCGGGCTCAGTATCAATGGGCTGGTTGTCGATCTTGAAAGTAATCAAGTTTTGCCCTATGCAAGTATTGCTGTTTCAGGCAAATCGATAGGAACCATCAGCAATTCGGACGGACGCTTTGTTTTATCTGCCGAACACATTCAATCAAATGACACCATTTTAATCAGCTATATGGGTTATGAAACCTTGAAATTGCCCTATGAAAAAGCGCTGTCCCAAACTTCATTTTATTTAAAACCGGCAAATATTAATCTCTCCGAGGTAAAGGTTTATTCAAGAAATCTAAGTGTTGAAGAAATAATAGAAAGAGCAGTTGAAAATTATTCAAAAAATCATCCGCAGATAAATCAAAGACAAAGGTTGTTTGTACATAGTTTTATTCAAACGCCATTTTCCAAACAAAACACAGCCCGGATTGTAAAATCAAATTTCAAAGGGATGAGCAAAGATAAATTTGATGCTATTTTTAATAAAATCCCTGCTGTTTTTACGGATTATAACGATGCTATTTTTGATCTGTATTCTTTTGACTATAAATACAAACTAAAACCCATTCAGGGAATATCATTGGAAGAGGGTGATCAGGATGCTCTATTAAAAGAAATTGAGGAACAAATGACTGAAATAATTGCTGATTTTGAGAATGCAATTAAAAATCCAGATGTCTATTACAAATTCAAAACAGGGATCTTCGGATTTAAATTTAATCCTTCGGAAGACGAAAACAATGAGAGTGACTATTCCAAGGATGACAGTCTGAATTTTAAAATCCCAACGGCTTCGATAAAATACGAAACAGGCAAGCTGATAAAAGAATTTTCTACATTGGAAGGAGAAAATACCGAATTTCTAAAAAAGAAAGGGAAATATCGATTTAAGCTTGAAAATATTGAATTCTACAACGGAGAACTTGTTTACCGGATTAAATTCTCACCAAAGCGAACAGGGCTCTTTGAAGGAGAAATTTTTATTTCCACTAGTGATTTTGGCATACACCAAATGGATTATGCCTATGCCAAAGGTAAAAGCACAGAAAACATAAAAATATTAGGCTTTGGGCATGCAATTAATAAGCGGAAAGGGCGTGTGATTTTTGATAAAGGACCCGATCATTACCATTTAAAATTCATATTGGCAGAAGAAAGTGAAATGGCCGCTATTGACCGGAAATTTTCGTTTCTGAAAAAAGAAAAACGTTTTTTTATTGATAAGGAATTAAGTCAGATAAAATTTGATGTTGATTTACTCTTCAATGTTCAAAGTAAATGGGAATTGCTTGTATTGGAACATGAAACTTTGAACGAAGAAGACTTTGACAAAGTGGAGCAAGCGAAGTTTATGAACTTCAAAAAAGAATTGGCACATTCTCCCAAAGACTGGGAAAATCGCACCTACATCGTTCCGGGCGAAGAACTAATTAAATACACAAGAAAAATAAATAAAGAGAACTGAAGAGAATTAGAAATACTGAAAAAGGATTTACTTATTTTCAATATCATCGAGGAACATTATTTTATCCAGACGAATTTTAAAATCATTCTCGCCAATTAGATATTCTTCTCCCAATTTGGAATAGATATCATAAAGTTGACCCTCATAGAATTCTATTTCATCATTGATTTTGTACTGAATTCTGCAAATTTTGTTTCTGGTAATTCTATCAAGCAAAATATCATGAAACGAACAATTTATAGGAATATATGGCATATCAAGAACCCTTTAAATCTGAAACTTCTATTTTAAGATTAAGAGGGCCTTTGTGCGATGTACTAATTAATGCCCCATTGATACTTTTCCAGTCATCCCAGGTAAATTCGACACCACCAACCGGGATTATACTCACCCAAAACTTCCATGATTTTGGCCGATAATTGTCATCTAAAATCCATAAATACGTATCTCCTGGTGTTACACCTCCGGAAGTATAAGTGACCAACAGGGCTTTATTGCCTTCATAGTTAACCACTTTTCTTTTAGTTCCGGAATCCCTCACTTTAAACGGAGCTCCTAACCAAAAGGAATCATTTATAAAGTATTCATATGCTGTTTGAATTATTTCAGAAGTGTCTTTTGAGCTAATTGTTGTTTTACTTTGAACCCTTCCCTTCTTTGCTTTTGTGTTCAAATAAACCGTTATGTTTTCCCAATTTACAATAACACTGTCAAGTTTTTTAAACCAGGTATAGTGATGTCCGGGTGGATAGGACCAAGAAACCACTTTCACTGAATCCCAAGCTCTTTTGTTTAAGGCCATTAGCATTCTATCCGCTAGTTTTTCTGCCTCAATGCCCTCTTCTCCTTTTGGCATTGGTTCGTCCATTATTTGGAATGCTACAAAACTGATTGCTAAAAATGCAATTAAGCAAACGCTAAAAATTTTAAGTGCTTTTCGCATTTGACAAACCTAAGGCATTTTATAAAAATCGAAAATAATCGGCAAGACTTTGAGATTTAATAATGAATGAATATAAAATTTAGCGGTCATTACAAATTGTATTATTTGAAGATTTAAAATCGATCGTGCTTTCAATATTTCCAATAATTCAAATAATTAATCTGAATAATTAATAAATGTAGCATCCTGAATAAAGTCTTTAATTCAGAAATAAAGAGATTTTTGTATATTGAAGCTTCTCCTAAGAGCCAATTAAATAACCGCAAAAACAAATAATGAATAAGCGCAGCCTTTGTATTTTTCTTGTGTTTTTGGTTTCATTCTTTGAAATAAAGGCACAAATAGTCATAGAAAAATTTTCTCCCGAATCTTTGCCTACCGGCTTTCATGCTGTAACTGCAGAAAGAGGTAATATCATTGTCACTTTTCCCGAGGAAGGTGCTGTATGGAAGTCACATTGTTACAATTTAAAAGGCAAATTGCTATGGGAATACGAGCTGAAGCTCAAAGAAAATGAATATGTTATTCAAGATGAATTATTTGAAGGTGTATTGAATATTTTCAGCACTGTAAAACAGTCAGATCCAAATAGAGCCACGCTATACCTTAGAAGAATTGATGAGAAAACTGGCAAACTCATTTCAGAAAGACAATTGTGGAATAAGTCTGTGGAAGAGGAACACTTTAATGATAATAAGGCGGATGTCATTGCAGATGAAAATATTGCAATTTCAGCGCGAAGGGATGAAAAGGTTGAAGTTCATCTGGAATACAGATTTAACATGAGTGTTTCACTCAGGGAATCCAAATATCTTTTCTATATCTACGACTACTCCAAAAATCAACTAAAATTAGACTATAAGGTTTTTGATCAGAACGTACAGGAATTGGACAGCGGACATATAGATTTTGAAGATGGCATGTTCATTTATGAGGTAAAAGTCAATGACCAGGGCGATGTATTTGTTGCTAATTCAAACCTGGAAGGCGATCTTGAAGTCTATAAATACCCGGTTTTGAGCAGCGGCTTTGATTTCCTAAATATTCTCTCCGATTCTATCAATATGGGTGATATCAAAGACGATCTCACTTTGAATTTTATCGATGACAATAAGGTTTTCATTGCCTCAAAACTTGAATTTTCCGAACTTTTTCTGGGCATATATTACGCTTTATTCGATTTTGAAAACACCCGAATAAGCCGGGAGAAATTTCAACCATTGAATATTGAACTATTACACAAAGTGGACAGCTTGCATAAAGCTAAAGAAATCAAACATCTGGTCTGGAATAAATACAATCTTACCCATTTCAACATTTTTAATAAAAAGGAACTGGTGCTGGTGTTTGAACATATGGATATAAAACATTCAGGACATATTTTCAGAGAAATTGATTTTGTATCCAGATTGCCCTGGAAAGAACACAATTCAAAAGTCTCGGTAGGGCCTGCACTCATTTTTGCTTTTGATGGCTATGATGTTTTGAAATGGAGTAAATATTTTAATGTAAATTTAGAAACACAGGAAGCTTTATTTCCATTGAGTTCAACCATGAATGTTCTTCCTCCTGAGGATGATAAATTGACACTTGTCGTAAGAGATAATGAAGCCTCATACACTTACAAACTCGAATACGAAAAAGACATGGATGAAGAAAAAGAAATAATTGAAGAAGAAGGCGGGATTATACCGGCCTGGACAGTGAAAATGAAAAATAAGTATTATGCTTCCTATTTTTCAAACGATGAAAAAATCCTCATTATAAAGGAGATCATATATTAACCCTTTCGTAATAAAATTTAGAGTTCAATTTACAATTCTAATTTATCCTGAAATTTAAGACTCCAATTCGGCAATAGCGGATTTCTTTTCTATCAAAGAATTGCTAGATTTAATAAAATTCAATTGAATGAAAAATATAATTATTCTCTTCATAGTCATTTGCACCTTTCCAATTTCAGTAAAAGCCCAATTTAATGGCAAACCCCTTTACGATGTGCTGGTAAGGCAATATCCCGATACTTTTGGAACTTACAGAATGGAATTGTATCCAACGATTGCACCTCTGCATTGTGAAAATTTCGATACCCTTGCACAACAGGGTTTTTATGATTCACTCGCATTTCACAGGGTTGTACCAAATTTTGTAATCCAGGGTGGCGACCCGAATTCAAGATCAGGACCTCCCTCCACATGGGGACAAGGAGCTCCATGGCAAAATACCGTTCCGGCAGAATTCAACCCGCTTTCTCATAGCAGAAGTACCATCGGTGCGGCAAGGTCAACCGATCCCAACAGCGCTACTTCACAGTTTTATGTCAATCTTGCCAATAACAGCAATCTCAATGGCAATTATACCTTATATGGAAAAGTTATTAGCGGAATGAATGTGGTGGACTCTGTGGAAGCGGCGCCAACCGATGCCAATGACAGGCCGCTCGATAAAATCGATATGTTCATTACTTACGTAGGTGAAGACACTACCTCACCTTCAATGGCGCCAAGTTTGACAGCACCTGCGGACAGCGCAGTGGATTTATTTGGAGATGAAACATTTAGCTGGACCACAGTGAATTCAAACGACTTTTTACTTTATAGAATTGAATTTTCAAAACAATCTGATTTTAGCAGCATCGACTATTTCGAAAACGTTTCAAAAAGCAAAACAAGTATAAAACCCCTCGATAATCTGGAGCAGGGTTTTGTGACTTATTATTGGAGAGTTCTAACCAATAATGGTGGAAAGATGAAAGCCTCGGAAACGAGAACTTTTACAACATATATTGCAGCTCCAATACTTAAAAAACCTCTGGATATGTCCAATAGCGTATATATGAATCCGATATTCGAATGGTACAGTGTACCCGGTGCTACACAATACAATTTTGTGATTTCCACGCTCCCTACGCTTGAAATTCCAAATTTTAACGTGGTTGATACAATTACCTGGAAAACAGATTTTGTTCCGGCACCATTGAATGCCAATTCGACCTATTACTGGGGTGTTAGTTCAATTAAAAATGGAGTGCCAGGGGATTTTTCAGAAGTACGTCAATTTACAACCAGCAATATTATCAGCAGTCTGGAAGGAAGTCTGCTGGATTTTGAAATGATCTTTCCCAATCCAAATTCGGGAATCTTCACCGTAAAATCAGAATCCAATTCCAATACTATAATTAAAATTCATGACATTAACGGAGCAATGATTTTCGAAAAAGAATTATCTTCTGAGATTGAACTCATTGACATTAGCAAGGAAGCAGATGGCATTTATTTTTATTCAATTAGCGGTTCTTCAAATTCGAAGCGGGGTAAAATAATTAAGCGTTAAGCTTGAATGATTAAAATCCCAACGATTGATCAATCAAATATGAATTGTATATTCTGATTAATTAAATATTATCTCTGTGGAAATATTTAATGAGTATACATTTGCAATAATTGCAGGTTGGCTATTACCCAGCGCACTTTTAGGTCTTTTGGGAGACAACCGATTGATCGGTTTTTGGAAAACCATTCTGATATCCGTACTGCTTAGTCCACTGATCGGATTGATCGCTGTGTTATCATCAAAAAGCCGACAAACCGATGCCCTGGAAAAAGCACAGATAAAAGAGCTAAAAGAAGCACAGGGAGAGCGTATCAGCGAAGAACTGGGAAAACTCCATGCGCTTCACGCCAATGGGGCCATCGATGATGATGAATATAAGAAAGCTAAAAATAAATTACTTTCCTGATCAGCGTACGGTCTGAGCCTTGAACAACTGGTAAACATATTCCATATACATTTTTTCGCCTTCTATCAGGTTCCAGTTTTCCAGATCACTTGAATAATGCAAGGATCGGTCTCCCTTTTCCGCACTGTTAATTTCAGTAACATATATGCCGGAAATGTTCATTATCATGTCATTGCTTTGGCCACTAATATCAATTTCAGTTCCGGTCCAGGAATTCCCATCATTTTCCGATTCCAGCAATGTAGTTTTGGAAAAAGCTGTACCTCCGACTACAGTTACATTTTCCTCTAATCGGAAATTGACATAATCATTTTCTGCAAATACACTTGAAACAATCGCATTGACCGTAGTATCCCCACCTGAAGCAATAAAATCATAGTCCACATTGTACTCCGTCCAGTTTATGGCATCGGTGGAATGATGAACTCGTCCATTGGCTATGCCATAAAATTTTTCACCATAGGCCCAAACCTTTTCTAAACTGACGTCCTGTCCACCAACCTGTGTATTGGTTTCTTTCCAACTTACCCCATCATCATCAGAATAAATGATTCGGCCATCATTGACATTGGCAAAAACAATAGATAATGTTGATACAAAGTCGGTAACATTGGTAAGGTCAACTCCGGTAGAACTCAATTGAAAGGTACTGAATTGAACAAATGAGTGAGGCACCGTTTTTATTTCGCCGGTGACATAATCCAATATGTGAGAAGCCAAATTGGTCAGTGCAAAGTCTGCTTTATTGGCCGGGTTATTTCCCAATCCCAGAACATTGTAATAAGCGCCCTTTTCGGCATCGTAAAGTGTGCCTCCCGCATAGGCGTACACTCTTTTGCCATCGGTTTGAAACTGAGCATTGTTGGGTGTATTCTGCGTTGCATTAAAAGTGATGTAGATATCCGTCCATACTTCCCCATCGGTTGTCCATTTCATAACTCGATCATTATTGATCAAATAGAAAACCTCGCTGCTTTCTGGTAAGCTATTCAGGTTATCAAATAAATCATCATCATTATTGCCACAGGAAGAAATAATCAAGACTAAGACAATCAATTGGATCCAATACGTACGTTTCATTGCTGTTTTTTTAAGTGAATCTAAAAATATTCATTTAAATTTTAAGCATTATTAGCAATTCAAAATGACAGACCAATTCAATTCAAGGGTAGAAAACTTTAATACCAATCTCTGGGGGCATCATTTTATCGTACCCGAAGAGATAGCCAAAAAATACATAGAAGGCGATAACAGACGTGTCATTTGCACGCTTAACGGCATAAAAAAAGTAAGAGCTGCCCTCATGCCTTCCAAAAATGGATGGTATATATTACTAAATAAAAAAGTGCGATCAGAACTGGAAATAGAAGAGGAAAGTAAAATTTCAGTATTAATTGAAAAAGACCGCTCAGAGTTTGGAATGGATGTGCCTGAAGAGTTCATCGAAGTAATGGGACAGGAAGAATTGGCCTGGGAGCGTTTTCAGCAATTGACCCCGGGCAAGCAGCGTACCCTGATCTATATTGTGAACAAGGTCAAAAACACAGACAGCAGAATAAGAAAAGCCCTGGCGATTGCGCATCATTTAAAAGAGATGAAGGATGTTCCGGATTTCAAAAGGATAAATGAGTTGATAAAGTATTATAATAATTTGAGGTAGATAGACTTCCAGATTGAAATATATGCTTTCGCTAAATGTATAAATTCAGATTTTTAGCCTTTTTAAAAAAGTACTCCTTGAAGCCCAGTTAAGCATTTTTCTGATTCGATTTTCATTTGACATAATTGCCATAAAGTCAATAACTTTAGCCAATCGTCGGGCAAAATCAATACGAATAATGAATAAGATATTGACTTGCATAATACTGTTGACTTTTTCAATTTCTTATGCTCAACATAGAGTAATTGACACCTTGGTCGATGTAGGTGGGTATAACATGCACTTCAATCTTATAAAAGGAACAGGAACCCCCATTCTTTTTGAATCAGGCGCAGGCAATGATGGCAAGGTTTGGGAGGAAATTGCTCAACATGTATATGATATTACTGGAACAACAGTAATTTATTATGATAGATCTGGTTTTGGAAAAAGTGAGTTAAATCCCAAAAACAAGATTGAGGAAGAATTCGGAATTGTAAACGGACTTCTCGAATTAGAAACCAGTTTGAAAAAATTAAAATATTTCAATAACCTGATCCTTGTTTCTCATTCATACGGTGGGTTTTATACAACATTGTTTTCGGCCAGAAATCCAAGCAAGGTACTCTATAATATAAGAGTAGATGCCAACCTAGCCCAGCAATACACTGAGGATATCCTGGTCAAAACCGAACAGGATAATTTTGTCCATGAAATGAAAAACGAGAATTTAGGCATGTATTACATGGGAATAAATTTTGCAAATACCGTAAGGTTAATGTGGAAAACAGAATATCCCCGTTCAATTCCAGCAATAGATATAATTTCTCCCATTCAAAGACATCACACTGATGATGAATGGAATTTACTTATAAAAACGCATGAAGATTTTGTAAAGGAGGCTCCTAATCGTATTGGAATAGTTGCCTATGGTAGCGGCCATTACATTTATAAAGATAATCCCGGTCTTGTGATTAATGCTATTGTGAAAGCCTACGTGTATACTTTGTGTGATGATAGTACAAAATTGAAAATACTGAATAAGTCTGTTGACAAATCAATAGAACTATTTATCGAAGGAAAACAGAATAAAAAGGAATAAACTATGCACAAAAATGTATACCAATCAATCGGCTTATATACTTGTCCGTTATATGCAATTAATAATCAAAATTAAATGAGAGTTTTTCTGCTTTTATTTTTGCTGATTATCTCTTTTTCTGGAAATTCTCAAAACTTAATTTCTAATGAAAATTCATTGGAGATTGACAGCTATATAGAATACATAATTCAAGAGCAAAAAATACCTGGTTTAGCTCTAGCAATCACTTATAAAGGAAAAGTCTTAAAAAAGAAAAATTATGGATTGGCAAGTTTAGAATATAATGTTCCAGTCACAGATTCATCTTCTTTTTGGTTAGCATCTGTTTCAAAACATTTTACGGCCACTACGATTATGCAGCTTTATGAAAATGGAATTTTAGATTTAGATGATAGAATTCATAAACATCTGCCGGATGCACCAAAAAATTGGGATGGAATTACCATAAGACACTTAATGTCACACACTTCAGGTCTTCCATCATCAAGTAATTCTTCTTATTTAGCTAATAGATCTGCAATGGGTACTTATAGCGCTGATCAAATCTACAATAATGCCAAAAAAGACACATTGCTTTTTAAACCCGGAGAAGACTTTCTCTATAGTGACGAAGGCACATATTTGTTAGGCTATATCACTCACAAAATAAGTGGATTGACATTCAATGATTATATGCAAGATAAGATTTTCAATCCATCGAAAATGAAATCCGCTTACTTGATGAATCATTTTAAAGTTCATCCCAATCAAGTGACTGGATATTCATTGAACAGTGGGGAAATTATTCCGGATAGAAATTCTTACCGCTTAATAGATACGGAACTTAATGCAGCTGGAGGAATTTATGCTACAATTGATGATATGATAAATTGGGAATATGCGATGAGTAACAATATGTTACTTACTCAAAAAAGCAAAGATTTGATGTGGAGTTCATTTAAATTAAAAAATGGGTATTTAACTTACTATGGATTTTGCTGGAACACCCAAATTATCAATGACAATAGAATAATCTATCATCCCGGTGTAGCAGGTACCGAATATTTGAGGTTTGTGGATGACGGGATTAGCATTATAGTACTGACAAACCAAGCGAAATATGAAAGAGCAATATCCCAAAAAATTGCAGAGATAATTGGTATTTCAACTAGTATCAATGAAAAAGATGTAAAAACGCAATCTGTAATCTCAACAAAACCAGTTAAAAAAGAATTGAAAATGCTTATTGGTGAATACAGTTTTTTACCAAATGAAAACTATTATCTGGAAGATTCTTTTATAATGGAGATCTTACTAAAAGAAAATGAGCTTTGGATTGAGTATCCAGCCAAAAAAAAATACCGTAAAAGCTATAAGCTGGCTAAATTAGAAAATCAAAGATGGTTGCAATTGTCATGGGGTCCCGTTTTTGTCGAATTCACTTTTGAATTTTTGAACAATGAAAATGAAATTGGATTTAAGGTTTATGAAAATTACGGTTTAGGATTTGATGTTTACGTGGGAGACTTGAAAAAAATCAACTGATTTTAATACCTAAAAAAGCATATAAAAATGTGTATATGTAATAGCGGTTTAAGTGATAAAACAAAAAAAATATAAAGCAAAGGTTAGTGTTAAACCGAAAAGTTTGTAGTTAGAAATCCGCTATTCCTACACGAGACCGTAAACAATTAAAGCGAATCTTAAAATGATTGATTTTCAAAAAACAATACGTTCCGAAAAAGTCTTTTTGAGACCAATAAAAACTGACGACTTTGAAAAAATGAAAAGTTTGACAAGGGACCCAAAAATGTGGTATTACTTTACGGCTGACTTGTCAGACGAAATAATCTTAAAGCAATGGATTGAAAATGCCGCATCTGAACTCAAAGAACATAAAGCATTACCTTTTACAATTATAGATACTAATAATAAGAATGTTATTGGGACGACAAGAATTGGTAATATCTCAGAGGTAAATAAACGCGTGGAAATTGGATGGACTTGGATTTCAAAAGATTATCAAGGCACCGGAATTAATGGGCATGTAAAAAAACTACTTTTTAAGTATCTATTTGAAGAAACGGATACTTTAAGAATTGAATTTAAGACAGACGTTTTGAATATCCCTGCCAGAAAAGGAATGGAAAAGGTTGGGCTTGTAAAGGAAGGAGTTTTAAGAAGTCATACTTTAATGACTAATAATCGAAGACGAGACACATTATATTATAGCATATTGAAAGATGAATGGATTAAATAATAAATGTTTTTGTTAATGGCCATAAGCAATTAGGTATGCAGTTCTAAACGAAATTATAAACATAAAATAAAGGTCAGTGATAGATTTAAAAGTCCAGAAATAAATTTCACTTATACTCATATCCTAGACGGCTATTCTCAAATTAAGAGAAAGCAGAAAAAGCAAAGAAAAGCCAATAAAGCATCTATGACCAAAATTGGGATACTACTACAAACAAGAAAACTAGCTAAAATAGGTGAGATCTTGGATCTATTCATTTTAGTCATTGCTTTTATTAGACAAATACTTCCTCTCGCTGGTGATAATCCCGTTTTTAAGAAAACTGTAGTTTGGGTAGCCAATATTCTGATGTTATTGTTATATGGGCAGGTCTAAAACTTTGTGGTGAAAGTTGGAAAGACTTCGGCTTGAGGTAAATAGCCATTTCCTGGAAAGAAGGAGTTAAAATATTCCTTCTTTCTCTTTTTGTTTAAGTTCTGGCCTTATCCGGTTTTGTTATAGGGTTAATTATTATGGCCAATATTACTGACGTTCCGTAAAATGCAAATATGAGTGGCTATGATTACTTGGAAGACAAATTCGGAATCCTTCTTTTGACATTAGACAGCGTCTATATTGTTTCATCTTTTGGAGAGGAGGCCATTTATCGAGCCTTCCTAATATAAAGATTCTCAGGAATTGAACAAGAGTCAATAAAAAAACTGTAATAGCAGTAATCCTTTGTTTAATTATTTTTGGACTTGTTCATTATGATTGAAGTCCAATGGGAATGATACAAACAGAATTTATGGGATAAGCTTTGGGTATTTGTTAAATTAAATTAAAAAAGAAGTTTTGGATTTTAAATTTAGCACATATATAAATGGTTAATCATTAAGATTCAGATGAATATAGCATATAATTAGAACTGAAAGAATGAAAAATTTCTTTGAGCATAACTTCTAAGAAAATAACCAGCCTTCACAAACGGTCAGTCCAATGTAAATGTGAACCCTTAGACAATCCCAACACATAAAAAAAGACCGCTTGAAAGCGGCCTTTCTCCTTTATTGAATTTAAATGCGGTCATTATTGCTTTACAAGCTTGTAAACAATTGTGTTATCAATATCGCTAACGCGTACAAAATAAACACCGGAGGTCAATTCTGTTACATTGATTTCAGACTTGTTTCCGCTCAGCATTCCGCTTTGCCAAACCTTGCCTGCTGCATTCATTATAACATAATCCGGGGAGATCATTTTTCCCGAATAGATCGTTAGTCTGTCTTTTACAGGATTCGGGAATACAGAGAATCCGGGTGGACGGACACCTTCTGAAATGGCCAAACCTGCCGAGGTCCTTGCGCCCGCTCCAACACAGAAGTTGGTTGTTTCGCTTGAACCAAATGCTCCACCGGAAGCTAATGTTGTGCCTCCGGAAGTCAACGAGTATGATCCATTACCATAAGAGCAGCAAATTCCATCGCCATAAGAATCGTAGATAATAAAATCATAACAACCATCAGCCAGGACAATATCTCCGCTTATTGTTGATCCATCCGGTTGAGAGCCATATGTTCCACCGGAAGCTACGATTGTAGAACCGCTTCTAATTTCCCATCTTGTTTCTTCAGGATAGTTGTCTAATGTAATAGAAAGATTCACTGTGGTAGTGCCACCACCGCCACCACCGGAAGAAAGGTTTACAGCATCAACTGCCATATCCCCTTGCCAGGTAGTACCTGTTGTACCTACAAATCTTAATTTCACATCACTGCCCGTATAAGCTCCAATATCTACATTAGCTTCTAACCAGCTATTCCCCTGGTTGCCACTTCTAGACCATACATTAGACCAGTTGCTGCCATCTGTAGAAGCTTGTAGCTCAAGTCCTCCCATAGTAGAAGCACCATACATATGATATCTAAATGAAAAAGTGGCGCTGCTTGTACCCGAAAGATCAAAACATGGGCTTTCAAAAATCGCTACTTTATTAGAGTAATTGGGACTGGAGGATTCAACATACATATAAAAGCTACCTGCATAAGCACCGGAAGGCCCTGTATTGTTTGAAGGTGTTCCACCACTTCTTCTTGTCCAATCAAAGTCATCTCCACTTGCCTGTGTCCAGTTACCGAGTCCACTTTCAAACCCTTCGCTATATCCCGGGTTTTCAGTAGCTCCACATGTGAAGCCTCCGCCTCCGCCTCCACCGGCTGTTGTCAGTGATAAATTATCAACGGTCATGTCTCCTCTGAATGAAGAACCCGTCGTTCCTTTAAATCTCAATTTTACAGTTTCACCTAAATAAGACGAAAGATCTACGCTTGCGCTCGCCCAGCTATTACCCTGATTACCGCTAAGAGACCAAACCTGACTCCAGTTGCCATCGGTTGATGCTTCCAAAGCCAATGTACCCATATTGGAGCCATACATATGATAGTCAAAATCAAATGAAGCGCTGGTTTCACCGGATAGGTCGAAACATGGGCTTTCAACTATAGCAACCTTGCTTGGGTAATTCGGACTGGAAGCTTCAACGTATAGATAGTACGAACCTTCACTTGCCGAACTCGGGCCGGTGCTACTTGATGGTGTGCCATTCGCATCTCTGGTCCAATTGATGTCATCAGAAGTCGACTGAACCCATCCACCAAGACCTGACTCAAAACCTTCGCTGTAAGGGAATGAAGAAACAGTGCTTTCACATGTGAAAGAACCTCCCCCACCTCCGGGATTATAAACCGGATCCAGCAAGAAACCTTCACGGCCACCTCCTGAAGAGAAAGTAGCCTGCATTCTTGTATCCTGACCTGCAGAAAACATAAACATACATGCATCATCAACATAATCCATGTAATTCATAAACATATCGCTTTGGCCACCGGAACAACTATTGGTACCGGGTGCAGGGCATCCATAATTAGGATTTCCAGCTACAGGTGTATCGTTTACAAAGTCGTCTACTCCACATCCGCCATCACCCCATATGTGTCTTAGGTTTAGCCAGTGTCCAACCTCATGAGTGGCAGTTCTACCACGGTCAAATGGAGCCGAAAGATAAAAACTACCTCCTCCGGAGACAGAGGCATCGCCAAAATATTGTGGAGACATCACAACACCGTCGGTTGAAGGATTACCACCCGGGAATTGGGCATATCCAAGAATTCCACCACCGATGTCGGCCACCCACATATTCAAAATCCTATCAGGTTCAATTGGCGGATAGGTTTGCTTTACCAGATCATTGGTTCCCCATGTCGAGCGACTGTTGGAGTGTCTTTGTATTTCCAGTATCTCAAATCTTATATCCGTATCCCCTGATCTTACACTCGTGAATATTGATGGTACATTGTTGTAATCACTATTCGTAGCGCTAAAATCTTTATTGAGTCGGTCAATTTGAGATTGAATCTGCGCGGTTGAAATGTTTTCCTGTGAATTGGCATATACAACCTGAATTATACAAGGAATGATAATTTGCCCACCAGACAGTCGTTTGACTGGGTTTTGAGCGTAGCGTTCAGTCAGTTCATTTATTTCAGCCTGACGCTTTGCGTAATCCGGGTCTGTGGCTAAAAGCCGTTCATGCACTTCATCAGAAGCACAGTTTCTCTGCTGAGCGCCGGCAAACTGAAAACAGCCTACAACAGCGCCAATCAATAGTAATCGTTTGATCATAATTATGTGTTAAGTTGAAAATAAAACTCATAAATAATCAAGCATCATCCGGAGCGAATCGAGTATCTATACATCATTTTCCCTGAGTAGGGAATCTTGGACATGCTTGAAAATTTGCTTTCACTATTTATTAATTTTTTAACTCAAATCATAATAATTTTATTAAATATTTTTATTGATATGATTATTATCCCTTTTAAAATTCATTAAACATGATATGTCCTATATATTGATCCTTATATGTTTGGCTTGGTTTACGGGATTGATAATTGGGGCGGAAGGTAATGCCTGATTTTGCACGGCATATAAATTATCAAGCCAACAAGCCATGCCATCCTGTAATTAAATAGAATGATTGGTTCTTAAAATCTATTTTCTACCATTATATCAAATGATACCAGGATAAATTATATGATGTAGATGGTAAATTCTCAAATGCTAAAGCCTTAGTCTTTCACTCGACAATTTAGCCGCTTCTGCTAAAATTTCTTTTTTATCATCAAAAGAATTGCATTTTTGTATAATTGAAGAAATTCCAATCCGATACTGCCATTTTAGTTTTTACCAGAAGTCTGGAAAGCGAATGCAAGCACAAAAAGCTTTCTGAATTTCAAAATGGTAAAATCATTAGAAGGTTAATGGATCAGACAGAAAAGACTGTAAAAAAATCCTGTCTCCCCTATTTTATCAGTTCGGATGAATATCAATACGGCGATTCATTCGGTGAACGACTTTACAATGAGATGCAGAGGGTCTATAACGCCGGTTATAAAAAAATAATTGTCATCGGCAATGATAGCCCTGAGTTAACCTCAGAGACATTAATAAATGCTTCAGAAGACATTGAAAAAGAAAGAATTGTTTTGGGCCCTTCCAGTGACGGTGGAGTATATCTCATTGGAATTCACAGAAAAAATTTAAACAGACATCAGTTTATTAATCTTCCATGGTTAAGCGATAGGGTTTATCACGCTTTTAATGAGTATTCCGATTCAAATTCGCTGACTATTGTTAATTGCGGACAACTGGATGATATTGACAATCAGGAAGATTTAATAAATCACATCAAAAATCATCCACTACATAGATTTTCACTCTATATCAATTCTATCCTGGCCTCGGATTCAATCAGTTTAATCAAAAAATCTGAGTCTAGCCGATCGTTTGAAATTTTAGGATTTAGGCAATTGCGCGCGCCCCCCTCTTTGGCGAACTAATTGTACTATTTTTTAATCCTAAAATTTATCAAAATGAAAGACACCTATTATAACCGAGAGGATCTCGGTAAATTTGGCAATATCACAGAATTTCAAAAAAAGCTTGGAGATCAGTTTTTTCAATATTACAATGAGGTTTTTAAAGAAGGCGCATTAACTGCACGTGAAAAATCTTTAATAGCGCTAGCCGTGGCACATGCCATTCAATGTCCGTATTGCATAGAAGCCTATACCGACGATACCATGAAAAAAGGAGTCGATGAGGAACAAATGATGGAAGCAGTTCATGTGGCGGCTGCTATTCGTGGAGGAGCTTCTCTGGTTCACAGTACTCAGATGATGAACATTGCCAAAGAAAAGATGATGTGATATGGAGAAAACACTTCTCAGAAGAAAACACGAGCTTTCAAAAAACGAACATCAGATTGCCATTCTCAACAATGCCGACAAACTGAAAATTCCGACTTTTCGGGATAAAATTGAAGATTTAGGAATTTTCCCTCTCAAACCCACCGGCATAGAAATATTTCAGATAAATGTGGGAAAAATGTGTAATCAGGTATGTAAACACTGTCATGTAGATGCCGGGCCCGATCGCAAGGAAATAATGACAAGGGAGACAATGCAGGCTTGTTTGGAAGCATTAAAAAATTCTGACATACAATCGGTTGATCTCACCGGAGGAGCGCCGGAAATGAATCCGGATTTTCGATGGTTTGTAGAAGAAATAAGGAAACTGGGTAAAAATGTTATCGTGAGATGCAACCTCACTATAATACTAGCCAATCCCAAATACAATGACCTGCCGGAATTTTTTAAAAAACATAAAGTCAATGTGGTAAGCTCATTGCCCTATTTCAATGCAAGAAGAACAGATGCTCAAAGAGGTGAAGGCGTGTTTGAAAAATCAATTCAAGCCTTGAAAATGCTCAACGAAGTAGGCTATGGAAAGGACCCCAATTTACAATTGGACCTTGTATATAACCCAACAGGTGCATTTTTACCCGGCGATCAGCAAGGACTGGAAGCAGAATTTAAGAGAAAACTAAAAGAAGGCTTTAACATTGTATTTAATAGTCTTTTCGCCATTACTAATGTTCCGGTGAGCCGTTTTTTGGATTATTTAATCGCAAGCGAAAATCTCGAGTCCTATATGAACGAGTTGGTTAATGCTTTTAATCCTTCAGCAGCCATGGGTGTCATGTGCAGAAATACTATTAGTATTGGCTGGGATGGATATGTTTATGACTGTGACTTTAATCAGATGCTTGGTATGAAAGTTGATGTCCCCTATGGAATGCATATTAGTGAATGGGATCTGGAACAACAAAACAACAGGAATATCAATATTAATCAGCATTGCTTTGCTTGTACTGCAGGTGCTGGCTCTAGCTGTGGTGGTTCATTAACTTAATACGCTTATCCCGATTGTACTTGTAATCAGGACGGTGATTGCGTCCTTCCCTCGATTCCTTTATTCATTAATAAAGATTCTTGTCAATTATATAACTTCGCACCTAAATGAAAATTTGGCTGACATTTGCTTTTGTGATATTCGCTTTAAGTCTTTCAGCACAGGAAGTGGTACCGGCTGATACCAGTAAAAGCTATGTAACTTATGGGCCAGAACCAAGTTTTCCGGGGGGCCTTGAGGCCTTTTATAAGTTTGTGCAAAAAGAACTTGAAACCCTCGATCTTGACGGCACAAGTTCCGATCCGGCTTGGGTCAAATTCTTGGTTGATAAAGATGGAACTATAATTAAAGTAGTTATTCTCGAATCTCCGGACAAGGGATATGAAAATGCAATTCGCGATATGTTTAAAAGAATGCCCAAATGGCAACCGGCAAGACGAGAGGGTGAATTTGTCATCTCGGAAATGACCCTTCCCATATTTTTCAATTGATAATGGAGGAGCATCAAAATAAAATACCGAAAGTGTTTTATCATGTTGGCATGGGCAGAGCTGCGAGCACCTATTTGCAATACGATGTCTTTCCTTTTTTCAAAAATGTTACTTATATCCAACGCACTCGATTTAAGTATTTTAATAAGATCGTCAAGCGTGGAAAATCAGACAAATATTTTGTCTCCAGGGAATACGATCAACAATTTGAAGAAGAAGTAGAAAAATTTTCAAAACAATTCCCCGATGCCCATCCCATTGTGGTTTTCAGACGGCACGATGGCTGGATTGCATCACAATACCGACGATTTGTAAAAAATGGTAACCATTTGACCTTTAAGGAATTTATCGATCTGGAAAATGATAATGGCCTGTTCTCGATAGCAGACCTCTCCTACTATCCCAAAATCAATTACCTGGAAAAGCATTTTACAAATAAGCCTCTGGTGGTTTTTTATGAAGAAATGATCAATGAACCATTCACTTTTATTGACAGAATCGCCGATGTTATGAATGCATCGTACAAAAGAGATGACATCAATTTAGACAAAAGGCATTCCTCTTATAATAAAAATCAGATAAGAGCAATTTATTGGGTTGGTAATTATTTTAACATCAGAAAGCGAAGGGTATTTAACAATTCCTTTTTGCATTTTCTTTGGCGCTTGTATCTGGGAAGCATACGCTATTCTATTTTATACATCGCCAAAATATTGCCCGATTCTATGTTTAATCAGGGGCCACTTATCGAACCAGATGAATTGCAAGCAGTGAAAGATTATTTTAGTGAAGATTGGGAAAAATGCATCGCCTATGCAGAAAAACACTATGGGAAAGTCAATTTCTAGCGATGCTTTAACCACATTGGATTGAGTTTTTCTATTTCTTTATAAACCGGGCAATTCTTATCATGCGCTCCCGGCAGATAACCTGAACTCATAAGAAATTCATTTATAATTTCACCTCCGACAAATTTAAAACCAGTTTTCTTAAATAATTTTACCCATTCTTCCTTTGAAAGAGGATGCTTTTCATCAAGCCAGTTTTTGAAACTTCCATGACTTTTCTTCATTTCCATAATTATTCGGGCATTGTGAATGGCCGCATTTACTTTCAATTTATTTCTAATAATGCCGGCATTTTGAAGTAATCTTTTACGGTCCATTTCACTATAAGCAGCAACTTTATCAATACTAAAGTCTGAATATGCCTCCCGGAAATTATCTGCCTTATTCAAAATTGTTGTCCAGCTAAGTCCTGCCTGATTGATTTCAAGAATCAATCTTCCAAATAGGTCATTGTCGGATTTTAGAGGAAATCCATACTCTTCATTGTGATAGCGAATATGTGGGCTATCATCAGGCATTGACTCAACAGCTATGCAGTAAGACATGAATAATATTTTAAAATGATGGAAAAACTTACGTCAAACAAAAAGTGCAATTAGATTCCACTTTTCGCAATTAAATCAATTCTAAATTTAGAATGTTTTTAAACCTTAATCTCATGAATAATACTATCGTTGAAAAAATTGAAAGCATTTGCATCTCCAAAGATGACTCGATGAATAATCTTTCATTGGCCTGGGACAATATTAAAGAATTACACATTCAATTTGAATTAAACCCAAAATCATTAAATACTGAAATCATTTCTCCATTAGACAAGTTGGCAAACTATTTTGCCGATTTGCTGAAAGAAGTAATTCATCAATACGATGAGACTTCGGTGAAAATTGGGGAAATGAGTTTTAAGGTATTAAAGCTTTGTATAAGACTGATCGATAAAATATACTATTTCAACAGAGGGGGTGAATCGGCCTATTCATTTAATTAATTTCAGTCCAAATATTTTCTGTAATTTCTTCAGTAAATGAAATTTCGGGATTTAAAATCTCATGAATAATATCAATGAGTACAGTTTCGACGCTCTGACAGAAATTAATTTCATCGTTCAGATGTTCGGCCGTTTCTAATTTTATAAAAGGATCATTGCCTTTTCGAAAAAAGTAAAATCCCGATTCAATTCTGTGATTTTGATAAGGACGCATAAAGTCAAGATTTGCTTTATTTTTTAATAGCAAATATTTATAGATGAGAAGCTGAAGAATTTTATCTTTGTTTTTGGTATCCCAAAGGGCCTCACTTAAATCAAATTTAAATTTTTCGGAATTTTCAATCCGGCCGGTTTTATAATCAACAATACGAATTATATCTCCCTGTAAATCAATTCGGTCTGCTTTACCATGCAGCGTTACCTTAATTTCTTTATTGAGAACCTTATGCTGAAATGTAAAAATATGAGTGAGGTCTCTTTCTGTCTCAAGAAGTAAAAACTTATCCGTTCTAATAAGATTTAAGTACTTTTCGATCAGCGTTCCTGCAGTAAATAAATAGAGCTTATTTATACCTTTTTCGGTCTCAATATCCTTTGCTAATTTTTTGGTTTCTTCTTCCAGTAATTGATTTAAATCGGTTTTCGCTATTATAAGATCTACTAATTTCTCATCTATTATTTCATTTTTATAAGGTCTTAATATCCTGTCTAAAGCTTCGTGAATAATAGAACCAAATGTATTGGCCTCGAAACCCTCTTCAAGTACATCAGGCTCACGAACTTCCAAAATAACCCTTTTGAAAAAAGTAATGGGGTCTCTTAAATAAGTATTAATTAAGGAGGGTGAAATACCACGATCCTCCCCTTTGTAGTTTTTTCGGGATATGTAAGATTCGATTTTACGAATCATATCCTCATTTTTTCGAATGGAAATTAACTTATCCGGGTTTTCCGGGAAATAATGTAATACAGTTTCCTGTCCTGTTTCCCTGTTAAAAAAAGGGAACATCTCAAACTCCAATTGCTTTATAAACCTACTAGGACTTGCCTTTCCATTCATAGGGTCATTTGAATTGTGATAATAAAGGTTTAAACTTTTAGTTCTGTGAAACAAACGATAAAAGGTATAAGACAAGGAGGCATCCTTATCAATAAATGTTGGAATATTAAATTGACTTCGAATATCAAATGGAAAAAGACTATCCTGAATCCGTTTTTTTGGAAGGTCACCTTCATTGCAGGAAATGATAAAGGTATAGTCGAAATCGAGTGCTCTCGTTTCCAGTAATCCAATTATCTGAATTGGACTTATAGGTTCTCCGGCAAAAGGGATATTGTACTGATTAAGTAATTGAAAAAGCAGTTTCCTGAATGTTTTTGAATCCAGATCCTTTTGGAATTGATCCAAAAGATCCTCCATTTTCTCAAATACTCTTTGAAAAGCATTTAGAAAAATTCTTTCATCCTCAGGAATATTCTTGAAATTTTCTAATATTATTTGGGTCAGTCTTAATCCAAAATCACAAAATCCTACCCCGTTTTCATTCCAGGTATCCATCAAGAGTGGAATGACTTTGTTTTTCTCAATTTCCAAAACCTCTTTTTTCTTCAAATAAGCCTTGTTGTGCTTACGAACCCGTGAATCGAGTTTTTCAATTTTTTTACGGTTTTTAAAACAAGCCTTAATCAAAGGATGAGTTAAAACAGTTTTAAGGATTTTGTAGTGAATACCCCGATTATCGTTTTGAATTAGTGATTCATGAAGTTCAAAGATCAATCGCAGTAGTTGATAGAATTGACTTTCTTTTAGAGGCCTTCCCATACTGATATTTAATAAATCAGTAATATCAATTTCTCTTCCCTTTTTGTCCTGTATTGTTAATGGAAAACTTTCGAGTAGAATTTTTAGCAAGGACTCGTCCGCCAGGACTATGGCCATTAAATTTTTATTGGGTTTTATCTCATTTTCATAATCCAGCTCTTTCAGTAGGTCAAGAACATCGTCAACCACTTTCTTAACCTGTGCATTTTTATTTGGACAGGATTTTATCTGAACTGCTGGGAAATTTTCTATGCTTATTAATTCATGAACATCTTTATTGATATCATATGAATTATAAGTTCTGAAGTACTTTCCGGCCTCATGATAATTTCTGGAGTAATAATAATTATCGATATCCCAACTGAAATGAACTTCGTAGTTCGATTTAAGAATACTTAAAATTTTCTTCTGCGATTCAGTCAGGTAATTGAATCCTCCAACAAAAATTCTATTAAAATTGATGTCATTTTTTAGCGACTCAAAATTTTCGAAGAAAAAACGATAGGCTAAACCTGTGTAGCAAATATTTTTTGAAAGAAGGTAGGATTTGTTTTTTTTATACAGTTCCGCTGCAATGTCCCAGAAAGTAAAATAATCACTCACTATTCCATTTTCATCAAAGGAAAGATTATCAACACCAAGATCATTTGACCAGCGTTCGAGGCTTGCGCTTTGACTCATTAATTTGAAAACAGATTCATCATTAACAAGATTTTGATCTATGCTATCAAAGTCTTTAAGGAGTAACATCGAATAATTTAGAAAATCCTCAAATGGAAAATCGTATTTTGACTGTATGTCTTTATAAACCTTATGCAAATTCATTAAGGCGAGTTCCTGAGAAGCGATATCCAATGGGATACACTGATATACAAATTCTTCAAAACTTTGAATTTCCGGCAAAATCAAGCTTCCTTCAGCGTGTTTGACAAAATATTCTTTGGCATAGAGCACAGCCCTTTTTGTTGGAAAAATCAAACAGGTATCCGAATAATTCGACTTTTTTTCAGCAACTATTGCAAGAATCAAATTCTCAATAAATGCATTCTGATTATTCCTCATGCTTTGTCCATACTTTAGATTTGAAGCTCAAAATAATCATACTTTTGCAGAAAGCTAATAAATACAATGAAAGAGAATCCCTGGAAAACACTAAGTGAAGAAAATGTTTATGATAACCCCTGGATACAAGTAAGTCATAACCGGGTGATTAACCCAAATGGAGGTGAAGGGATTTATGGCAAAGTAAGTTTTAAAAATCTAGCCATAGGTATTATTCCCATCGATAATGAATTAAATACATGGTTGGTAGGTCAATATAGATATACCATTGACGAATACTCATGGGAAATCCCAATGGGAGGTGGCAAAATTGGTATTCCGGCAATTGAATCGGCAAAACGCGAACTGAAAGAAGAAACGGGAATTATTGCTAAAAATTGGGATTTGATTTCTAAAATACACACTTCCAATTCGGTGACAGATGAGCTTGGTTTTACGTATCTGGCGCAAGATTTAAGCTTTGAGGATACAGAATTTGAAGAAACAGAACGATTGGAAATTAAAAAATTACCCCTGCTGGAAGCTTTTGAGCTAGTAATGAAAAATGAAATTACTGATTCATTAAGTCAGGCTGGAATATTAAAAGCGCACATTTTCGCAGACTATGACAAAAATCAAATTCGCATTCCGGAATCAAATACAATAAAGATTTGAACAAAAAGGAATTACCCAAATCATTTCAAAAATCAATAAAAGAAAATCTGCCTTCACATGCCGAGGATTTATTGAAAGCATTGGAAAAAGACTCTCCTATTAGTATACGATTAAATCCATTTAAAAATAATCCCGATACAAAATCTCTTGAAAAAGTCCCCTGGACAGACAAGGCCTTCTATTTATCAAAAAGGCCTGCCTTTTACGCAGATCCTTTTTTTCATTCCGGAGGGTATTATGTCCAGGAAGCATCTTCAATGATAGTAGAGTACATTCTGAAAAAGCTCCAAATAAATAATGAAGAATTGCTCGCTTTGGATTTATGCGCTGCCCCTGGCGGTAAAAGCACTATTTTATCTACTTTTCTAGAGAATAATGGCGTTTTGGTTTCGAATGAGATCGTTTGGAAACGCAACCTTATTCTTCAGGAGAATCTGGAAAGATGGGGCCAGAGCAACACGATTATAACGCATAATAATTCCGGCGATTTTAGAAAACTCAATCAGGTATTTGATTTGATTCTTGTCGATGCACCTTGTTCCGGTGAAGGTATGTTTCGCAAGGATCCTAGGGTTATACAGGAATGGTCTCCTTCCAATGTTGAGTCTTGTGCTTTAAGACAGTCCACAATCCTTGAAGATATTGCATCGAGCCTCAAAAATGAAGGCTATCTAATCTATTCAACCTGTACTTACAACTTCCTGGAAAATGAATCCCTTATCGATAAATTTTTAAGTCAATATGACTTTGAATGTATTGAAATTGATGGAATTGAAGATTTTAGTATTGTTAAAAATAGGCATGGTAATGCCATATTTTATCGCTTATTCCCGCACAATATAAAAGGTGAAGGTTTGAGTATTTGTATTCTCAGAAAAAAATCTACTGCTGGAATATTTTCAAAAACCAAATCAAAAAAAGGACAAAATAAATTCAGCAAAACCGATTTTAGTCCCTCTATCAAAATCTTAAATGAAAATTCGAAAATTTCCTATGTCAAAAGAGAGAATGAAGTTTTTGCAATAAAATCATTAATTCCGGAGAAAATTCTTTCACAATTAAATCCATTAAGAATTATAAAATTTGGTACGCACATAGGTGATTTCAATCGGGATAAGTTTGTCCCCTCTCATGGCTTGGCATTATCACTATTGTTGTCAAAAGATATTTTTTGTATTGACCTCGACGAGTCGGGGGCCTTAAGAGTATTGCAAAGAGATGCCTCACATTTAAAAAGTAATGATGACTATACAGAGTGGATTGCATTAAAATATAAAGGCAACACCCTGGCATTGGCAAAAAACCTTAAAAACAGAATTAACATTCACATTCCTAAAACATTCAGAATTCGCAAGAATATCGATGAATTTCTGTAACTCTTAAAAATATAAGCCGTAATAGTGTAAAAGCTTTTTGAATAAATGATTTTCTGGTCTGTGTTAGACTAAAATGGTTCTTATAATGGAACCATTTTTTTTGCTTGAGGTTATTTTAGAATAATTTTGCAATATGAAAAGAGTTGTGGTGGGTCTTTCCGGAGGAGTGGATTCCAGTGTTGCTGCCTATTTACTAAAAGAACAGGGTTATGATGTAATTGCCATGTTTATGAAAAACTGGCATGACGAATCCGTAATTCTCGATGATGACTGCCCATGGGTTGAAGATAGCGCTGACGCGCTCATAGTTGCAGAAAAACTAGGTATTCCCTTTCAAACCATTGATCTGAGCAAGGAATACAAAAAACGCATAGTTGACTATATGTTTAATGAATATGCTGCAGGCCGGACTCCAAATCCTGATGTTCTGTGCAATAGGGAAATTAAATTTGATATATTCCTTAAAGCTGCCTTGAAATTAAAAGCTGATTTTGTCGCCACTGGACATTATTGCAGAAAATCTGAAAAAGATATAAATGGGGAAAAGGTTTACTCCTTGTTATCCGGACTTGACAAAGGCAAAGATCAGAGTTATTTTTTATGTCAAATAAATCAATACCAATTGAGCAAGGCTCTTTTTCCAATAGGCCATTTGCAAAAAGCGGAAGTAAGAAAAATTGCTAAAGATTTAGATCTTGTAACAGCTGAAAAAAAAGATTCTCAGGGATTGTGTTTTGTTGGCAAAATCTCACTTCCGGAATTCTTACAGCAACAGTTAAAACCGAAAAAGGGGAAAATCATAGAAATCCCGGCCAATTCTGAAATATATTCTTCTCTTCCAAAAAGTGATTTTAACACTGATTTAAACCAGCTTTCCAAAACCTTTGAGTACGCTCCTGAAAATGGTGAAATCGTAGGAGAGCACAATGGCGCACATTATTTTACTATTGGCCAAAGAAAAGGATTGAATGTAGGAGGTAAAGAAAAACCCCTATTTGTTATTGACACCGATGTTAAAAACAACATAACCTATACAGGTCAAGGCGATGATCATCCCGGTTTGTATCGCTATGGATTGTTTATCCCAAATTCAGATATCCACTGGCTTCGCGAGGATCTTAAAATGAATAACGGGGAGGTCAGAAACTATCTTTGCAGAATAAGGTATCGACAACCTTTACAAAAAGCAAAATTACATAAAGAGGAAGCTGGGCTTTATATCATCTTTGAAAATAAACAAAGAGGGATAACAGCCGGTCAATTTGCGGCCTGGTACGATCAGGATGAATTATTAGGTTCGGGTGTAATCGGGTAAAATATTTTCAATTCACTAGCTTTGCAGCTTAAATAATCAATTATGAATAAAATATATACAATTGTAATGAGTCTAGTGCTCCTAATTTTTGTTAACGCATGCACCGATGACGAAGGCAATCCAATAACAAATCCAACCGATTTGGTTCCTTCAATGAGTGCTAACGTAAATGGCGAGGCATGGACCGCAACCGGTGCTCCGGCAGCTGTTGACAGTGCAGGATTTCTTTATGTTACAGGCTATAACAATGATGATTCATCATCCATTTTAATTCAGATTGCTAACCCGGAAGAAAAAACATATAGTTTTGGTGATAGCACTGCTGATGCCAGTGCCTATTATGGTGGTTTTAGCTCAGGGTTTAATTTTGCAAGTTCTGGCAGCCTTGAAATAACCAAGTACAATGCAGGACAACTGATAAGTGGCAATTTTAATTTTTCTACTGATTCTACCTTTGTTGGTTCTGCAAAGACAGTGACCAATGGCCGAATGAATAATGTTGTTGTTGTAGTAAAATAATATTCAGCAAAAAAAAAAGCAGCGACAATGTCGCTGCATTATTTAGAAAAAACTACTACTAGCTTATTAACCTATTTTTATTGTTCTTATTGGTTTTTGTTTTGCTTCCTCTTTTTTAGGAATACTGATATTCAAAACACCATCTTTGTAAGTAGCTGCGATTTTATCAGCATTTGCGCTTTCAGGCAACGTAAATGATCTCCTAAATGACTGATAATTAAACTCCCTCATGGTGTATTTACCATTCTCATCTTTTTCTTCATTATTTGATTCTTTTTCTGAAGAAATAGTCAACTGATTATTATCAGCCTCTACTTTAAAATCATTTTTAGACATTCCCGGAGCTGCAAGCTCAACATGAAATGTGTCTTCTGTTTCTTTTACGTTCACTGATGGCATTGTACCTACCATTCTGTTGCTGTACAATTCATCATTAAAGAAGTCGTCAAACAGATTTGAGAAACCTGGGAAATAACTTCTTTTGCTCGGATTATATTTTACAAGTGTCATAGCTTTTATTTTTTTGTTTAACATTTAATTTGAATCCAATTGGTATTTATCAATTGCTATACCAATGTATAAATTATTGTTTTTTATGTCATTTTGTCTTTTTTTGATTAATTGTGGTAAATATTCATGCCATATTGTCTTCTTTTGGAGAAGTTTTGTCAAAGGATGAACTTTGCAATACGAATAAAATTTTCGGATTTATGTATAAAACAAAGCTTATTTTTCTTTTCATTTTCGCTTCGATGAGCGGCGAACTAATAGCTCAGACCACTGAAAAAGAAATGCTTCAAATATTATCGCATGCATCTGATGGACAGTCAATTGTGATAGATCAAAAAATAGCATTAACCGAAGGAATTACATTGAGTGGTGTTAAAAATCTACAAATAAATGGCAAAGAAAATGCTGAGCTTTTTACTTTCAACAATATACCAAACATTATAAAACTCGAACATTGTCACGAGATTTCAATAAGCAACATTCGAATGAGAGTTGGTGTGAAAAATGTTGGAGGCCCAATAATTGTCATTGAAAATTGTACAAATATCTTATTAGACAATCTCGATTTGGGTGAATATGGAATCAATGCCTTAGAAATTGATGAATCAAGCAAAGGGATCAAATTGTATAATTCTAGAATTAAATCATGTCATGATAGCGGGATTAAAACTGCTACAGCATCAGTGGAAATTAGAAATAATAGCTTTTCTTCTAATTCTCAAATTGGAAGAAGCCAGCCCGATTTAGATGTTGCTGAAATCGACGGTTATCCCCTCGTTCGTTATAATTCGTACAGGGTTTCGGATTATGTAAAACACAAAAGAACAGTCGATGAATTTGTGCAATCTAGAAATACCATCAGTTATAATTTTGATTGTTTTAAAATTGTGAAAAAGTTTGAAATGGACGATGGTTCCTCAGGTAAATTAAGCGCATTCTATGAAGGAGAAAACAACAAAATTCTTGATAAAATGGAACTCGATTATAAAGGACCAAAAGGTCAAATCACCGCGAGTGCCTATTTCCTCCATGAAAATTTAGTTTATACTACATATGAAATTAAAAAAGGAAAAGTTGGGATCAATTATTTTGTATATGGTGATTTTCTCGAACATTTAGAAAAAGCTGATTCAAAAGCCTCCGCTCATGTAAGCGGAACGCCAGATTTCAATAAAAAACAATTTAACCAATGGCTGGATGCCATCGAAAGTTGGTTAAATTTTACGAATGATGAAGCCGAAGAATTGGCTCTTTACAAAGACAAAGACTCGTTTATTGCTGTGCCATATTAAAAAAATAGTGAATTTAATTAGGTAAAATTTTAATCAGCAATCCAGTTTGATTAATTAAATTCATTCCAATAAACTTTTAGATCTTTTCCTATCAATTTGGATAGGTTTTCTACATCTTCTTTGAATTGAGACGCCAGTTTAATTCGGTCTTTGCTATCTAATTTCTGGCTTGTCGTTTCAACCTTATTTAAGTTTTCCACTTTTGATTTTAGTCCAACCAAAAAATTATGCGGTAATATTTTCTTCAATATTTTCTTGATTGAAAGTTGATAGGTCAATGCCTTTTGAATAAGTGGAAACCTGGGTTTATATGCCGTATTTTTCGATTCAAGTTCAACCGTTATTTGCGGATTGATTCCAAGAAACTCGCAAACCTCCTTAAATTGAAGATTGACATTTTTGATATAGTCTTCAAATATCAAAATTTTGACATTCTTGAATTTGTCAATATATCGTTTTACCTGCTCATAATATTTGGCCCTGTTAAGATAATCCCAGTCATATTCAATAGATTTTACTGAAATGGCATTCGGATTTTTTGTGTCTCTTAATTTCAAGGCTTCAAAAAAATCAAACTCCTCTTTTAAGTCTCTTTTGCGATGCTGCCACAGGGAATAAGACATGTCTATGGGATTTCTTAATATAATAAGAATCCTGACTTCTTCACCCAACTTTTCTTTGATCAATTCCGGGCTTTGTTCATCAAATAAGTACGTTACTGAAGCCTCGCCTCTGGCTTTAAAATTATTGGCGCCCCTGAAAATATTCTGGTACTCTTCCCAGGTATTGATGCTAGAGTATTGATTCAGAGGAATAAAATAGCCTGGTTCTTTAATATAAGGTTTGAAAACCTCCGGATGCCTACAAAGCTGATCAAATAAACTGGTTGTTCCGCTTTTGGCAGCTCCTACTATTAAAAAATTAGGTAAAAAATCATTCATCTTTGGAAGAAAGGTAAATAGAAAAAAGACTTACCAAAAAGTTGTTTTATGATTATTGTACACCAAATATTCCATAAAATCAAACTGAAGCTATTTGCAATGGCAGCACCTACCAAACCATACAATGGAATTAATAAATAGTTGAGCACAATATTTATTATTGAAGAAACTAAAATTATATTCTTAAATACCTTTTGATGACCTGTCAGCTGTAATACAATACCTGTTGGTCCGTTCAAAGTGTTAAATATCTGACCAATCATTAATATAATTAGGGGAATGGCAGCTGATTGAAATTCTTCTCCAAACACTCCCAATATTTGTTCAGGAATTAACAAAGTAATTATAATCAAAGGTACAGTAGCCCAAAAACCCATTTGGGTTGTCTTTCTTAGTTCTTTAAATAATAAATCCTCTTTTTTCAATGAAGCGAGTTCTGTAATTCTTGGCCCAAGCGCCGAATTAATGGAAATGAGAATAAAACTACCTAGCAGCGCTATTTTGAAAGCAATTGCATATGTACCTACCTCAGTTTCGCTGTAAAACTGACCGATTACTATTCCATCAAAATAACTCATCAGAAAAAAACAAAGAGAAGAAACACCAATTGGAATAGAGTCAGACAATAATCCTCTAAAATTTCTATTTTCCTTTTTAAACTCCCTTTCTGAATGATTAAATGTTCCCCAAAAACTTAAAAGTGCAAGAACCGAAAGCGAAATAATAAAGTAAACAACCAAATTATCAAAAGCCCCCAATCCATTAAACTTTTGAATTAGCATGTAAATACTTAAAAGTAAATACATGCCAAAATTTTGAAAAATTGCAAAAAGGCCATAACGTTTTTTTGCTCTGTGGATTTCACCATTAAAAAACATGAGCGTGTAAAATGGTAGAGAGAGCAAAAAAGTCATCACATATGCCGCCATTGTATCGGAAGAAAAAGCATATTGAAACACTAAAGGTTTGATCATAAAGACCAATCCCAGAATTACTGCAGAAGCAATGCTAATAAAAAGTGTAGATCGGATCTGAAGATACCTTATTCCTTTTTTTGTATTTCTTGAATAACTAATTTCCTTAAACATTCCAATTCCAAGACCACTTCTTGCAATGATTGAAAATAACTGGATGGCAGTAAATGAAAGTGCGAAATACCCAACTTCAGAAGCACCATAAGTAGTTGACAGCAATAGAAAAAACAAATAATTAAAGCCAATCGTCCCGATTTTAAAGAATAATATTATTCCACTGGACTTTGCTAATTGATTGGATCTGATATGTTTTAACTTTTTTAGAATAAGAGCAGCTTTTAAAACGCGAATATAGCTAAATGTAAAATCTGTTAAATTCTAAAAATCATTAATTCAAGAATTAAGCCTTGTTCAATATGATTTTCTTATTTTGACAGCCGTTTAATTTAATTCATTAAGAATTCACATGGGTATACTTCAGATTATCACGATTTTAATTATTCTGGCAGCCCTGTTTACATTTATCAATATATCCATTCTTAAGCTACCTTCCACGATTGGCCTAATGCTTTTAGCGCTTGGGCTTTCCTTTACCGTGGTAATATTTGGGTATTTCTTTCCCGGAATTACAGAAATAGCTGTAAACATTATGGAATTCGATTTTTCCTATGTTTTGCTCAATGTAATGCTGAGTTTTCTACTTTTTGCCGGGGCATTGCATATTGATTTGAGCAAACTCGCAGAAGAAAAATGGTCCATACTGACTCTGGCTACCCTTGGAGTATTGATATCTACATTTATAACCGGAAGCATTGTTTATCTGGTTTTACCTTATCTCGGATTGCATATTTCCTATATCCACTGTTTGCTTTTTGGAGCCTTAATTTCTCCAACTGATCCTATTGCAGTATTGGCAATGGTTAAAAAAAACCCAATCGCTAAAAATCTTGAAATTAAAATTGCCGGTGAATCACTTTTTAATGATGGCATCGGTGTGGTTGTGTTTTTAACTATTCTGCATATTGCAAGAAGTGGTTCTGATGTATTTGACCCATTTTCCGCTTTGGCTCTTTTTGGACAAGAGGTGATTGGCGGTATTGCACTGGGAATGGCCTTGGGTTTATTGGGATTTTGGTTATTAAAAATTGTGGACAATGACCATGTTGAATTGGAAGTCTTAATTACACTTTCGATGGTCATGGGAGGAGCTCAATTGGCTGAAATATTTCATGTTAGCGGTCCTCTTGGCATGGTGGTTATGGGGATCATTGTTGGTAATGAAGGAAGAAGTGAGGCTCTTTCAAATGTAACCGGTGAATACGTTTACAAATTCTGGCATTTGATAGATGAAGCCCTGAATGCCATTCTATTTATTTTAATAGGCCTTGAGATGATTATAATTACATTTCGTTTTGACTTTTTTGTTGCCGGCCTTTTTGCAATCCAAATTGTATTATTATCGAGGTGGGTTGGTGTAGGTTTACCAATTGCTTTCATGAGTTTGAGTCGAAAATTTGAAAAAAACACAATAACCATTTTAACCTGGGGTGGACTAAGAGGAGGTATTTCCGTTGCTCTGGCTCTTTCTCTACCTAAATCGCTGGAAAGTAAGGATATGATCGTTGCCATAACCTATAGCGTTGTTTTATTTTCTATTCTTGTTCAGGGCTTAACAATCCGAAACTTTTTTAATCCTTTAAGATCTGCAGAAAACAGTGAAATAGAAGAAGTATAGTACAGGTCATTAGAACGACCTTTTCAGTAATTCAAAATTTATAAACTCAAATTATGAATTCAGAAAATGTTCAATTTACCAATAAAGAAGGCATTCAATTATCCGCCAAATTAGACTTTCCAATAAGCGGTAAGGTGCAACATTATGCAATTTTCGCCCATTGCTTTACCTGTAATAAAAACCTGAATGCCGTTAGAAGTATCAGCAGTGCAATGACAAAAAATCAGATTGCTGTATTGCGTTTTGATTTCACAGGTCTTGGAGATAGTGAAGGGGATTTTTCTGAGACAAATTTTAGCTCCAATGTCAATGATATCATTGCCGCCTCAGAATTTCTTAAAAAGACCTATGAAAAACCGGAGCTACTCATTGGGCATTCTCTTGGCGGTGCAGGAGTATTGTTTGCAGCCAATGCCATTGAATCAATCAAGGCAATTGCCACTATTGGAGCACCATCTAATCCGGAACATATAAAGAACTTGTTCACCGAAAAAATTGAAGTAATTAAAAAAGAAGGAGAAGCCGAGGTAAATATTGGAGGCCGTTCATTTAAAATAAAAAAGCAATTCCTGGAAGATGTTAACAACACAGATTACAATTTCAAAAATCATAAAGATCAGCCTGCAATATTAATTATGCATTCGCCACAGGACAAAATTGTGGGTATCAATAATGCCAGGGAAATCTACGAAAAACTGATGCACCCAAAAAGCTTTATCACTCTTGATGGTTCAGACCATTTAATATCATTAAAAGAGGATGCTAGTTATGCAGGAGAGTTAATTGCAAAATGGGCACTACGATATTTGAACAAAAAAGAAATAGAAGTCTTTAAAACACATCAGTCAGTAGCTGTCAGAACTCATTCCGATAGTTTTACAACAGAGATTGTAAGCGGAAAACATACAATGATTGCCGACGAACCAAAAGATGTGGGTGGCGATGATCTCGGCCCTTCCCCCTATGAATTGCTCTTATCTGCACTTGGTACTTGTACATCGATGACGTTAAAATTGTACCTAGATAAAAAAGGATGGAAATACAGAAATATTGAAGTACATCTCAGCCACAAGCATAACCATTCAGAAGATGCTAAAAATCCTGAAAACCCAAGCGGGAAAATTGATGAAATCGAAAGAGATGTAAAAGTTGAAGGAGATTTTACAAAGGAACAAAGAAACAAGATCATTGAAATTGCAGACAAATGTCCGGTACATCGAACTTTGCATTCACCAACCGTAATAAATAGTCGCTGGTGGGATTAATCGATTAAACTTAAATCTTTCAGTAATTGATCAGCCACTTCTCTACCCGATTGCATGGCTGAATTAAGAGAACCGTATAAGGCAAAATCCCCGGCGATATAAATACCTTCCTTAGGGTTTAATTCCTTTATTGGTATTGAAGATTTTACTTTTTCCTGTTTGGGAAGTGCGTAATTAATATGATAACTGTCGATGAATTGCCAATTAAATTCATTATCCGGCATTATGTTATTTAACTCAGCAATAACATCTTCTACTTTTGTCTCTAACTTATTTAAAACTGTAACTGAAAGTAATTTTTTGTTTTCAGGAGTGTATTTTCCTGAAACATTGGAAATAAAACACATGTTATTGATCAATGCACTTTCATCCGAATTAAGAATAAGTATTGGTTCATCAATCAAGGCTTTGTCAGATGAGAAGTAATAATTGCTTACACTTACGTATTTTGAATTTCTATTTGGCAAAAATGGATCCAGAAGATGGCTACTCCCTTCGATAGCAATGACAATATTCCTTGAGGAATAGCTTTTGCCATTTTCAAGTGTAATTTTATTTTTTTCAATATCCTTGACTCTACTGGAACATTCTATCATCCCCGGTGTCAAATTGCGCGCCAGTTGTTTTGGAATTTCAGCTATTCCTTTTGCCGGAACTGCTGCTCCGTACTCATTAAACATCTTTATTACAAATTCAAACATTGCAGAATTTGTCTCTAAATTTTTTTCTAGAAATATCCCCGATAAGAAGGGTTGAAAAAAATCTGTAATTGTTTTTAAATCAAATTTTCTGCGGGCCAATTCCTGTCTGGTATTTCGATTGTTTCCCTTCAAAACAGAGTCTAGGCTTTTATTTTTTAATGATTGTTTTAATTGAAATAATTTGATTTTATCTTTTAAACTGACACCGGATTTAAATAAGGTGTTAAATAAAAAAGAAGGTCTCTGGATAGGGTCTATCAGATAATAGGATTTTCTCCTATTCAAAATATAGGCCCCATTTAAAAAGTATTTTAAATCCAGGTCATCATAATTCAATAAGCGTGAAGCCTCTGGATAAGCAGGTAAAAAAACCTGAAAGCCGCGATCCAGAATAAAGCCATTCTTTACAAAAGATCGTACTCTACCACCTACTTCAGGTTCTGCTTCAAATATTTTTATTTTCAAGTCGTGGCCGTGCAAATAGTTTGCTGCTGTCAACCCAGACATTCCTGCCCCAATGATTATAACATCAAAATCCATTCTAAAAAATCATTTTGACAAAGATATATGATAGCCCTTAAAATTTAATTATTTGGGAATCCTGAAGAAATGGTATTTCAACTTTTTCAATATTGTCTAAAAGTTCGGGTCCCGGATGATTGAGAAAGATGTTTTTACAGGATAATAAATGATACATTTCCGTCAATTTTAAATAATTCAAATGACCTGGTGTCGTTTTTTGATAATTATAACATTCGCAGATAAAGAGTTCGGCAGAATCGGATAATTTCAATAGATTATTGCTCCATTCTCCATCTCCAGAAAAAGCAAATATTTTACCCTTATGACTAATTCTTAACCCTTTTGGATAGGACAACTCCGAGTGTTGGACATCATAAGTCTCAATTGAAAAATCATGCCATGTATCTGCTCCACTGTATTCTCTAAACTCGGTAATTGCTTCGGTATAACGCAGTGAATCAGGATAAAGTAAATTTTGCAAAGTCTGTAGCCGTTTTTTGGTTCCGCCAGGACCGAATATCTCAATCCTGTGATTTTTATCTTTTGCAACATATGCCAATTCCATAAGTATAAAGGGTATTCCACCTATATGGTCGCCGTGCAAATGGCTTATAAATATGACATCGATATCCTCAATTTTTTTACCAATTGACTTAATGGCTACAGAGCTTGTCGCACCACAGTCCACCAAGAGGTTTTTTTTGTTCCAATTAATCCAAAAACAGGTCTGCATTTTTCCACCACTACCAAATGCATCACCGGAACCCATTACTTGCAATTCAGCCATATTGCAATTTATAATTAATCAAACAATCCGGGATTCGGATTTCTCCTAAATTTGCTTAAATCCGGTTCAAAACTTTTTACGACAGGCAGATATTTATTGAGAGAAATTTTATAAAGCTTTTTAATGGTCTCCGCCCATTCACCCTCCCCTCTCATACGTCTTCCGAATTTGGAATCGTTTAAATTCCCATTGTGGGCTGTTCTAATTTGCGATAAAATCTTATCGCTGCGCTCCGGAAAATTCCGAAGCAACCAGGACTCAAAAAGTGTATTTAGTTGACCGTTCAGACGAATCATAGTATAGGAAACACTTCCAACACCTCTCTTTCCTGCTTCCCGGATTATTTCGGGCATTTCATGATCATTCAGCCCCGGAATAATCGGACCAATCAATATTCCAACTGGGATTTTTTTTGCAATTAAATGGTCGATTGCCTCCCACTTTTTCTTTATCGTGGAGGTTCTTGGCTCAAGTTTTTGCCTAAGACTCTCCTCCAGGGATGTTATAGAAAAAATCACTTTGCACAGATTCATGGATGCCAACTCTTCAAGAATATCAGCATCTCTTGATACCAAGGCATTTTTTGTAATAATTCCAACGGGGTTGCGATATTGAAGAAATACCCTTAAGAGCGATCTTGTAATTTTCAATTTCCTTTCCACAGGCTGATAACAATCTGTATTGCCTGAAAGCATCACAATGGCCGGATTCCATTTAAGCGATTCAAATTCACTCTTAAGTAGAGCAGGAGCTTCCTCCTTTATTAGAATCTTAGACTCAAAATCAAGACCTGCATTAAAACCCCAATAGTTATGAGAATTCCTTGCATAACAATACACGCAACCATGCTCACAGCCCTGATAGGGATTAATTGACCATTCAAAGGGAATATCCGGACTATTGTTTTTTGATAAGATTTTTTTTGGTGCTTCCTTAAAAAAAGAAGTTGCTTCATTCAGGTCTTCCCAATCATCAATACCCTCAACATGATCTCTGCTGTAGCTAAATGTTGAGAATGGATTGTCTAACTGAATGTCTGAACCTCTTCCTTTTATATTTTTTCTAATCATTTTAGCAATTTACTAATATTATTAGTATTTGCTAAATATTTTGCATTTTTGATCGAAAAATTACTGCTTGTCCAAAAAAGCTCAGGCCGGAATTAAAAACAACAAGCCCGGCAGTTCCCAAATAAAACCATGATCCGTTTTGAATCTTGGCTATTATGGCCTCTCCTACCAGGCTAATTCCAAATCCACAAAGTATCAAACCGCCAATCGAATAAATCAGCCATTTTACTTTAAGACTCATAAATGTTTAGTTTACATCAAATGAAATCATAAGTTCATCCCACATCATGCTTACTTTGCCGCTTTCCTTAACATCGAATGTCAATCTTTCCGACTTCTTATCGATTTTTTGTGGTTTCACTTTGAATCTTAGGACATCTTTTTCTTCGTTGTATTTATAAGCACCCCACTGGTTTGCTTCGCTATTAAGAATAACCATCCAACTGTCTTCATTGGGAACTGTAAAAAGAGAATATTTTCCTGCTTTTACAGATTCTCCATTAATTGATACATCCTGTGAAAACTCAATTGTTGTAGCCTCATTAGCGCCTGTTCTCCATACTTCTTCATATGGAACAAGTTCACCCCAAATTACTCTGTCTTTAACCGCCGGTTGACTGTAGTCAATTTTAATATTTTTTCCATTGACGGTATTCATGGCCGTAGCCGGTGGACTAGGCCTTGTGGCTTTGTCTTTTTGTGCAAATGCCGTTCCTCCAATAAATAAGAAGAACAATAAAAATACGCTTAGATTAATTTTTTTCATTATTAAGTTTATTTTGATTTCTATGTTAAGATAAAAATTAAATCTATTCTTTTTCCAGACCCAGTATTGAGTTCAGGACGACATTTATAAAAAACATCACAATCCCAAATAAAAGAGCCCACCAGAAATTTTGAACATAAAATCCATCCACCATCCAATCCACAAGCATTATCATGAAAACATTTATGACAAGTAGAAATAGTCCAAGGCTTAGTATTGTAATCGGAATTGTCAAAATAATTAATATCGGACGAATCACAGTATTGACAATGGCCAGGAGAATCGCGACTCCTATTGCATAGAGAAAATCTTCAATGACTACACCACTAAGTAAATAAGCAGTCAGATAAACGCTAAGTGCATTGACAAGTAATCTTATTAGCATATTTATTTTTTTTTCAAACTAAGAATACAAAGCTTGTGTTTTTTTATAAATATTTAAAATGAATACTAAACTGACCAATGCTATACTTATTTCAAGCGTATTTACTCTACTATATGCGCTTTTACCTCCAATGGACCTGCCCTACTCCTTGGTTTTCTTTGCCTTTATAATAGCAAATGTGCTTTTATTCCGTATGGTATATATTATTTTAAAATTTGGAAAGGAAAGTACAAGAACATTTCAGGATCATTTTTACGATGATATTGAGTCGAAAAGAAACAATCCTTAAAGGTTCTATTCCCAAATAAGATTTTCGCCACAAGTAAAAATTTACAACCTCTCATCAATTTATTTTTAATCTACGAAAACATTCGTATATATTTGTACGAAACAATTCGTAGATGACTGAGCAAAAAGAAAATAAGCCAACCAAGTCGGAGCTTGAAATTCTTCAGGTTTTATGGAAAGAAGAACCACTTTCTGTAAGAGATGTAAATGATATTTTAAATAAAGACCGGAAAGTTGGATATACAACTACCCTGAAAATCATGCAGTTGATGTATGAAAAATCGCTTTTGACAAGAAAAAATGAAGGAAAAAAGCACATTTATTTTACAAATGTCAATGAGCAGGATATTCAGAAAAACATGCTTGATAAATTTCTAAACCGCACATTCAATGGTTCAGCCTATTCATTAGTAATGGAGGCCCTTGGAAATTACAGAGCATCTAAAGAAGAATTGGAGGCAATTAAACAACTTATAGAAAAAATTGAAGGAGGTCAAAAATGAATGCGATAGAATTTTTAAATAATCTGATACCCGCCTCTGTTTTGGGTTGGGCCGTTATTCACACATTATGGTCAGGAATGCTCATATGGGTATTATTTTTATTAGGTAAAAACCTATTTGGCAGAACGACAGCATTTAAATATTACTGGGCTTTAGGCTTGCAATTTTTACTCTTCTTTTCCTTCTCCTTTGCTGTATTCTACGAGCTAAGTTTTTACAATTTTGAAAATAAGGGGTCGATAAATTCAGAACCTGCGGCCAATATTATGGCCAGTGAAAATTTACAAAATGACTCACCCTTTCAAATTACATCACTAAATGAATCATACATTGCTGAACTAATAGAAATAAGCACTCCTTTTATATCTGTTTTATGGATAATAGGCGCTCTCATAATGATGATGCGTTTTATTACCAATTTAATGTATATACAAAATCTGAAAACAACCGGAATTTATGAGATTGAAAATGAATGGGAATTAAAATTCAAAGAAATACTGTCCAAACTGCGAATGAAAAGCAAGATCCGTCTATTTGAGTCGGATATGATAGACTCCCCTTTAACCTTGGGATTTATTAAACCTGTGATCTTGGTTCCAATAGGTATGCTAAGTCAAATTCCTTATGATCAAGTAGAAGCCATATTAATTCATGAGATAGCACATGTAAAAAGAGCCGATTACCTGATAAATGTAATTCAGAACATTATAGAAGCTTTGGTTTTCTTTCACCCCGTTACCTGGATTCTATCAACGCATATAAGAACAGAAAGAGAAAATTTATGCGATGACTTTTCAGTGCATTTGCAAAGAAACCCCATTCACTTGGCCAAGGCTTTAGTAGAAATTCAAAGGCACTCCAACCATACTCCTGAACTTGCACTTGGAAGTAATAACCCAAAATACGTTTTGCGTAAACGAATTGAAAGAATTTTGAATGTTGAAAAAAACAATTCCGAATTAACAAAAAGTCTCATTCCGGTAATTACTTTGATCATTTTTATTCTGGGGCTTTCGTTATTTCAATTATCAAATCGGTCAGAGGCAGGACCCGATGAATCCGGTTTTCTAAATATGGTTTCAGATTTACCATTTCAGGAGGCGTACCCTCCGGTTCCTGAAACTACACAGATGGCCATGGTGGAAGCACCAATTCAAACGATAATTCAGAAAAAGAATAAAGAAATAAGCCAACAACAAGTAAAGGTCCAACCAAAAATAAACAGTTCGCATTCACTTCTGGATCATAAAAATAGAAATACATTTACTATGACCCTGCCCGGTGGAGATGATGAAATCACAATTAAAAAAACCAGCAGTGATGTCAAGAAAATTGAGATTGTTTTTGTTGATCCCAGAGATATAAAAAAATTGAAAATCGACGGTAAAAAAATTAAAGAAGAAAATTTTGATGACTACGTAGACTTATTGAATAAAGAGGTATTCTATTCGCACGGAAAAAACCGTAACTCCAATTCATTTGCCTATACCTATAGCGATGCTGAGGATAATGCCACAGTTAAAGTTATTAATTCCGAACCTGGCCGTAATGAAGCAATTGTTTCTATTAATAGCAGCCCTGATGATGAAAATGTTATTGTAATCAAGATTAACGGTGATGATGATCAAACCCGGATAATTGAAATACCTGATATAGATGAAAATTTTATGGAAATTCAGGAAGATCTGGAAGAGCTTTTTTCTGATTTGGATTTAGACTTCGAATTTGAATTCGAAGAAAAGGATGAAGAATCTGATGAAAATGATGAGAATAAATTTACCCATAGACATTTAAGACAACACAGAACCGAAACTATTGAAAAAAATCTCGAAGAAGCAGCCCGGGCTTTAGAGCAGACAAGTAAGAAACTTGAAGAAAAAAGTAAGGCGCTCCAAAAAGAGTTAAATGCAGTAGAAATGCAGGAAGTTGAAGAAGAGATTCAGGAAGCCATCGAAGAGATTCAAGAGGAAATTGAGAATATTCAAGAGAAAGAATTGAAAGTTAAAGTTAAAGAAAAGAAAATCAGAGCTGAAGCAATCGCAGTTGAAAAAACTGCTAATGAAAAAGGTTCGAAAATGTCAGAAATGATAAATGAACTGGAGCAAGATGGAATTATTGAGGAAGGGATTAAAAAAATTAAAATTGCATTTGAAAAAGGAAAAATGACAGTTAACGGAGAGGTGCAAAATGAAGAGATTACGCGTAAATATTTGGACATGTTTGATATCGATGAATCTGCCAATATCAGGTATAATAAAATCGAAGATTAAATCCATTGGATTTTTTTAGAATTTAATAAGCAGACTTATCGGTCTGCTTTTTTTATGCCGTTATTTTCTACCTATTTTTGCAGCTCAAAACTGAGTTAGCCCTCCATGCCTACAAAAAGCAAAAACAAAAATATTCTTGTCTATATCGTTTTATTGATAGTCGTTTTTTTTGTGGCTTTTCTGAGTTATTATCTGGGTTCAAGAAAAACTGAAAACACCTATTCTTTTATTCCCGGAAATGCCGTTATGGTATGGGAAAGCCTGAACACTTATAAAAGTATTGAAAGGTTAAAAGGAGGCTCTGTTTGGAATAATCTTGAACAGACCACATTTTATGAAAGTATTCAAAAAAGGTTAACAATAATTGATTCTGCAACTAAAAATAAGAATGACCTCTCTTTTATTCTTAAAGACAAATACTTTCGGTGTTCAATGCATATAACATCGAATAATGATTTTGATTTTATATTTTATTTACCCCTTCGCTCTAAAGATGAGAAACAGTTTTACAGACTTGTGATAGAAAAATTTGAGGCTTCCGACAAGCATAATATTAGTGAAAGAGCCTATCAAAAAATTCCAATTACAACAATTAAGAACAAGCAGAGCGGCGATCAATTTTCATTCATCCAATATCAGAATCATTTAATAGGCAGTATGACGCCCTTTCTTATCGAGGATGTAATCAGACATATTTCCGATAAAAAAGAAATGTCTTTTTACGATATCAACAAAAAGAACTTTGAAGTAGCAAGAATCAACAATGATGACGGCGATCTTTACATTAATATTAATCGTTTTGCTGAATTCTTAAAATGCTTTACCAAAGATGAATATTCTGAAGACCTGGATTTAATCAAGCTATTCTCAGAATCTTCATTTTACGATTTGTCAGTAAAAGGTGAAAAAATTTATTTGAATGGATCCAGTATCCCTTCAAAGGGTATCAACAATTTCCTAGATATTTTTAAAAATGAATCAGGAAATGCTTTGGACTTAGCCCCCTATTTGCCTATGAACACGGCCATCTATTATGGCTTTTCCTTTGATAATGGTATTTCATTTCAGCAAAATTTTAAAACCTTTCTAAAAAATTCTGGTCAAAATGAAATTTTGGAAAGCTGGTACAATTTATCAGTGGATGAGAATATCTACATCGAGAAAATTTTTGAATTTCTAGGAACTCATTTCGCTTATGTAACCCTGGAATCGGTTAATCCTGCCAAACCCATACACTTGTTTTACATGCAAAGCAATGATCCTAATTCCAATTTGGATTATCTGGACGCCATTTCCACAAAGTTCTCTAAAATCGAAGATGGAAATATCCCTTTTGAGGAGGATTACGGTGGCGTGAAAATTAGTGAAATGATGAAGGCAGATTATCCACAATTAGCCTTTTCAAAATACTTCGGAGGCTTTGATAAATGCTATTATCTGAAAATCCATGATTATATAATTTTTGTAAATGACATTGCCGCAGCCCGGCAATTGATAGACGATATTAACGATGAAAAAGTCTGGGGCAAATCAGTAAAACAAAATCTCTTTCTTGAAGAAGTAATTCAAAAAACCAATGTGAATATTATCATCAATACAGCCAGATCATGGTCATTAATCAAAAATGTTACCAGTGATTACTGGAAAGAGTTAATCGAGAACAACTCCGAGTCACTTAAACGATTTGAAATGATTGCATTGCAATATGAGTATCTCGATGAAAAATTCTATACCGGCGCTGTAATTCAACATAAGAAAACGGTCGTTTCTGAAAAGAAAAGCAAAGAATATCTAAAAACCTTATTAAACAGACGATTCGATCATACATTAATAACAAAACCAAAAGTAGTAAGAAATTTTACTGACAATTCACTTGAAATTCTGGTTCAGGATACCCAAAAACAGTTACACCTATTAAATAAATCGGGAATTGTAAAATGGACCAAACAATTAGACGGACAACTTTTGCCCGAAAGTATTTATCAGTTAGATTACTACAAAAATGGAAAACTTCAGTATTGTTTCAGCGATGATAAAAATATTTATCTCATAGATCGAAACGGAAATTATATTGAAGATTTCCCTAAAAGAATAACCAAGGACGCCAACCAGGAATTAAAATACTTTAATGTTATCGACTATGACAATTCCAAGAATTACCGTTTCATTTGCTCTGATAATAAAGGACAAGTTTTCATTACTGATAAAAACGGGAAAAAACTAGAATCGTGGAATCCTTTGAAATTGAATTCGGAACTCGCATCCAAACCGCAGCATACCCGAATGTTAGATAAAGACATCATCGTCTTATTAACAAAGAATGGTAAACTCGATTTAAGAAAACGCAATGGGAAAAGTTATTCCAGTTTCCCACTTGACTTATACAATAGGGTAAATACAGACTATTATATCGATTTGGGTAAGGATTTCAAAAGCTCCAAAATTCATATAATCGACGAAGAAGGATTATTAAGGTCTGTAAATTTTAATGGGGATATTTTATCTGAAATTCAATTTTTCAGACCTACGAAAGAGACAAAATTCGAATTGATAAGTGATGGCCTCGGTAAGTCCTATTGTATTGTAAGGTTCGACAATGATGTCATTAATTTTTACAGGCCGGACAATAAACCAATTTTTGATATTGCTGGAGATCCTAACAGCATTATTCAATACTACAATTTTGGGGCCGATAACGAAGTTTTTGTCATAATCGATAGAAATACCAAACTAGTTTCATTTTTAAATTCAAAAGGTGAAAATTTGAATCCTGAAAAAATTCAATCCAGCAATAAAATAGGCCTTATGTATTTTGATTCATATGAGCAGTTTAGGGTATATAAAGCCTATGATACTGAGGTCTCGCTTATAACATTTGACCATTAATCTGCATTTATGCGAATACTATTTTTCTTTATATTTTATATAGTTTTAACTATTCCCTGTAATTCTGTCGGGGCTCAAGAAAAGGACAAATTACAAGTCGAACTTAAAAGTCCTTATCACTCGGTCTTGAATCATTTAAAATACTTAAACGAAGAAAACTATAAACCAAGACTGGCGGCTGAATCATTAATCCGTCCGAAAGGTTATTCGCAAAAAGAAATTATAGAATTATCCAAAAAATTGAAAATGGTCTTCGACGCGAGGGGGCTATATATCGCAATTGAGGAAATTCCAAGAAATTCAAATTATTTCGACTCTTTAAGAGATGCGAGAGAATATATTGTACATAAAGATCTGCCGGAGATTTATCTAAAAAAATATGGAGATCAATGGAAGTATTCTGAAAATTCCGTCAATGCAATTCAAAATCTATACAGTAGCACTTTTATTCTTGGCATAGACCATTTAATAGATTTTTTACCAAAAGGAGCCGAAAAAAAGGTTTTTGGTTTAAAAATATGGCAACTCACAGGTTTGTTCATAATCATAACAATTGCAGTATTGCTGGAAAGATTAGTCGATCTATTACTTCGCAAAATTGCGAGACGATTGCTGGTAATAAAAGGAGTTGATAAAATTGCAAAAAGGGTTATTCTACCCGTTACCCGACCTACCAGCATACTAATAATTCTGGGGGTAGTATTATTGTTAATTCCCGGTCTTATGCTTCCAATTGAGTTGAACAAATACCTCATTATTGGAATCAAGGCGGTTGTGCCTATTCTCATTACCATCGTGGTGTATAAAATGACAGATTTGCTCAGTGATTATTTGATGGCAAAAGCTGAACAAACCGAAAGCACGCTCGATGACCAATTGATTCCATTATTAAGAAAGATATTAAAAGTCTTCATTGTTCTTATCGGATCCCTGTTTGTTTTATTAAATCTTAATGTCAATATAATACCATTGCTGACCGGTTTATCAATTGGAAGTTTGGCCCTGGCTTTGGCCGCTCAGGATACCTTGAAAAACTTTTTTGGTTCAATAATGATATTTGTGGACAGACCCTTTCAAATAGGTCAGTGGATCACAACCGACGGAGTGGACGGAACCGTTGAAGAGGTAGGTTTCAGATCTACAAGAATCCGGACCTTTCGGAACTCTCTTCTTTCGGTTCCAAATGGTAAACTGGCCGATAGCGCCATCGACAATCACGGTTTAAGAAATTACAGAAGATTTTATACAAAAATTGGGCTCATGTACGACACACCTCCTCAAGCTATAGAAGTTTTTGTAGAGGGGCTAAGAGAACTCGTTAATAAGCATCCCAATACAGTTAAAGACCGGATGGAAATACATTTCAATGAAATGGCGGATTTCTCGTTAAATATCATGTTCTACATTTTCTTTGATGTTCCTACATGGTCTGAAGAGTTAAAAGCAAGAGATGAAATTTTACTTGCTATTGTAAGACTTGCAGATGCCATTGGCGTAAATTTTGCTTTTCCTACTACAACGCTTCACATGGAAACTTTTCCGGGAAAAGAAACCCTTTCACCGACATACGAATTGAATAAGGAAAAGCTTCAATCACTTAAAAACGATTTTATCAATAATTATCAAAACAGCTAAAATGAAATTCGGAACCAAAGCAATACACGCGGGAATAGAACCCGATCCGGCTACAGGAGCAGTTATGACTCCCATTTACCAAACATCAACTTATGCGCAGAGTGCACCAGGTGATCATAAAGGATATGAGTATTCCAGAACTCACAATCCAACAAGAACGGCCTTACAAAATAATCTAGCAGCCCTAGAAAATGCTAAGCACGGATTGTGCTTTGCTTCCGGAATGGCAGCCGTTGATGCCATTGTAAAACTCTTAAAACCAGGTGATGAAGTTGTTTCCACTAATGACCTTTACGGTGGCACCTATAGAATATTTACCAAAGTATTCGCTCAATACGGTATTAAATTCAATTTCATTTCAATGGCAAATATTGAAGCCTTAAAGGAAGCAATTTCACCAAATACAAAATTGATTTGGGTTGAAAGCCCAACGAACCCGCTTCTTAATATAATTGATATTGAGGCTGTATGTAAAATTGCGAGATCAAAAAATATTTTAACTGTAGTTGACAATACTTTTGCAACCCCATACCTGCAAAATCCTTTGGATTTAGGTGCAGACATGGTTATGCATTCTGTTACTAAATATTTGGCAGGCCATTCCGATGTAGTAATGGGTGCTATTTTGCTTAATAGTGATAAATTACATGAAGACCTTTCTTTTATCCAGAATTCTTGTGGTGGCGTTCCCGGTCCACAGGATTGTTTTTTAACACTTAGAGGGCTGAAAACACTTCATATCCGAATGCAAAGACATTGTGAAAATGGTAAAGTAATTGCCGATTTTTTACATAATCATTCATCTGTCGAAAGAGTTTATTGGCCGGGTATTCCTACGCATGTGAACCACGAGATTGCCAAAAAACAAATGAAAGATTTTGGGGGCATGATTTCATTCACTTTAAAAAATGATAAAATTGAAGTGGCACTGGATGTTTTGAAAAAATTAAAACTCTTTACCCTTGCCGAATCATTAGGTGGAGTTGAATCGCTTAGTGGCCATCCGGCATCAATGACACATGCAAGTATTCCAAAAGAAGAAAGAGAAAAAGCCGGCTTAAAAGACACTTTGATCCGATTGAGTGTTGGAATAGAAGATGCTGAAGATCTAGTCGATGACCTAAAACAAGCCATTTCTTAATGAAAGAGGGAAATAATATTCCCTCTGATCCAAAAGAAGGTTCTTAAAAATTTTGGGGCTTCTCCTCCTTTAGATCACTTCAGGAGGATATAATAAATAATACCTTAAAAGGCAATGACACGCTTGCCCTAATGCCGACCGGTGGAGGCAAATCCATTTGCTTTCAAGTACCGGGTCTAATTTTACCGGGATTAACAATTGTCATTTCCCCATTGATTGCCTTGATGAAAGACCAGGTTGAGCAGTTAGTTCAAAGGGGAATAAAAGCAAAAGCAATTATCAGTGGAATGCACAAACACGAAATCGATATCGCACTTGATAATTGTGTTTACGGAAACACCAAATTTCTTTATGTCTCGCCAGAAAGATTGAAATCTGATTTGTTTATCGCAAGGCTAAAGAATATGAAGGTTAGTCTTTTGGTAATTGATGAAGCCCATTGTATTTCGCAGTGGGGTTATGATTTTCGTCCTGCTTATTTGGAAATCGCCAATATAAGGGAGCACTTATCTCAAAAGGTTCGGGTATTGGCGCTGACTGCGACCGCCACGCCTCAAATACAAAAGGATATAATTGAAAAGTTAAATATCCCAGATGCCATTACTTTTAGAAAAAGCTTTGCAAGAGCGAATCTATGTTATAAAGCGATAAAAACTCAAAACAAATTAAATGTCCTGCTCAATCATTTATCCAATACAAAAGACGCTGTAATTCTTTATGTCCGCAGTCGAAAAAATACGCGTTACTATTCAAATTTATTGGAAAAAAATGGCTTCAGGTCTGCTTATTATCATGCCGGATTGAGTACACAGATGCGTGATAAAATTCAGAGCGATTGGATAAAAAACAAAATCCGCATAATTGTTGCAACCAATGCATTTGGAATGGGAATTGACAAAGGCGATGTAAGACTGGTAGCCCATTTAGATCTTCCGGATAGCCTTGAAGCTTATTATCAAGAAGCGGGAAGAGCAGGTAGAGATGAAAAGTATTCGGAAGCTATAATTATCTACCAGGATAGGGATATTGAAGAATTAAAATCAAAGACTTCAATGCGTTTTCCTGAATTGAAGGTTTTAAGACAAGTCTATACCGGAATTTGCAATCACTTTCAATTGGCATTAGGCAGTGGGGAAATGCAGAGTTTCAATTTTGATCTTGAAAAATTCAGTAAGAAATTTAATACCTCCGTCCTAAGCACTTATTATAGCATTAAAGAGTTGGAAAAACACGGATTTGTTCAATTTGAAGAAAATTCCAGCTCTGTATCTACATTAAATATTCTACCCGACAATAAAGAACTTTACAGTTTTCAGGTTGCAAATCCAAAATTCGATCTATTTCTAAAATCCATCATTAGGATGTACGGCGGTGAAATTTTTAGTTCTTATGTAAAAATAAATGAAGATCAAATTGCTTCTAAAACGATATTGGAGCATAATCAGGTTATTGAGTATCTTAAAAAGTTAAATGATCTTAAAATCATTGATTATATACCACGCTCTGATTTGCCTAAAATTACATTCCTCCTACCACGTCAGGATACACATTCGTCATTTATCACTGAAAAACAACTTGAAATAGATCGCAAAAGGTATTTTGACCGTATGAGGTCAATGATTCACTTTACAGAACTAAAAAACACCTGTAGGAGTAATTATTTACAGGATTATTTTGGAGAAGAAAACTACTCTGAATGTGGTGTTTGTGATAATTGTTTGGAAAAATTCCAATCCCTTGACAAAGAAGCTTTGAAAAATAAAATACTCAATCTTCTGGATTTACATAAATCACTGAACCTAAATGACTTAAATAAAATATTTTTTAAATTAGACCCCTCTGAAATATCAGGAATATTAAGGGAAATGTCATTAAATGGTGATATTAATATAAGTGAAAACAGAAATATCTCCCGTTAAAATTTAAATCCTTCATTCTTAAAAAAAATGGCTTGAATTGATGCAAATAGTATCATTTTAATAAAAATATTCTCATATTTGACTTTGGAATAGTATTTGATAACCCCTTACCAAAAAGGGCATATTAAACACAGAAGCAACCAAATCGCATCAATTAATTACTTCGTGAGAAACAGAATCGTTTCATTGCTTCTGCTTTTTGTCACCCTGTCGAGCTTTGACCTAAAGTTTACACTTCCGGCAGATGATCCGAATCTTCAATTCAAGAAAACATTTATTTGGGCATTTACAAAGTATATTGAATGGCCATCTTCATATAACAGCGGAGAGTTCGTTATAGGACTTTTAGGGGATTCTCCTCTTGAATCTTATCTCAACGACCTCAAAGATAGGTACGGCGATGTAGAGGGTCAAAAAATTGCAATTAAGAAATTCAATAGTGTTTCTAAAATTGAGAAATGTCATATTCTTTATATCCCTGATGATAAGAGCAATGTCCTGAATTCTGTTATATCTAAATTACAGGGAAAAAGCACACTTATAATTACCGAAGGAGAAGGTTTGGCCCGGCAGGGTGCCATAATTAATTTCGTTGTAAGAAATAACAAAATAAAATTTGAAATAAATAAGAAAACAGCAGAGTCGTATTCGCTTCAGGTTAGCTCAGTACTTTCTGACCTTGGAATATTGATTGAATGATGAAAAGGGCATTTTACATATCGCTCGTTTTTGTTCTGATTGCTCTAAGCAACCTTACTGCTCAACCTTTGAAAAAAGCAGAGGCTGTGAATTATTTACAGGAAGGTAAGTTGGAAGAAGCAAGACAAGCTATTGATGTAGCCATAATAAATGAAGTGACCTCAAAACAAGCAGATACATGGTATTTCAGAGCTTACATATACAATGAGTATTTCAAGCAAAAAGATAATGATAACCCATTCTCTCAATATAGAACTGCGGTAGCCAATTCCTGCTCTGAATGCATTGACTTGGATAAAACAGCAGATAAAGAATGGGCAAAAGAATGCGAAAAAATATACGATTTGTTAGCGAAGCGTTATTATAATGACGGTGTTGTTAAATTTCAGGCAGAGCAATTCAGGGATGCGTATAAGCTTTTCAATTTGTACCTGGATATAATGGAAGAAGTGAATCCATCAGATATTGACGCCAATGCTATCTTCCTCACAGGTTATGCTGCATTTAGTAATACTGATTTCGGCAACGCTAAAAAATTCCTTTTAAAGGCAAAAGCACGTGGTTTAAACACTTATCAGTTGTATTTCTATCTTGCTAAAACCTACTGGGCATTAAATGATAAAGAATCTGCCTTTGCAATTTTGAATGAAGGAAATGAAAGACATCCAACAAGAAAGGAATTGGTGGAATTGCATTTGAAATATTTACAGGAAGCCGGTGATATTACGGAAAGAGAGCATGTGCTTCATAAAGCAATAAAGCTCGACCCGCAGAATGTTGACTATTTAATACTACTGGCCATTCAGTATGAGAGTTATGCGGAAAAATTTGTTGGGGAACCTAATTATGATATTTACATAGATAAAGCCAAAGAATACTATAAAAAAGCTCTTGAATTAAAACCTGATGCTATTTTGGCTAATTATAATCTTGGACTGCTATACTACAACAGAGGGGTAACCATGGCCAATGATCTGGATCCGGATGCTGATATTCTCACAATTTTTGAAGTTCAGGATAAAGTGACCAAATTATTTCAAGAGGCCCTTCCTTTTATGAAAAAATCTTTTGAATTAAATCCAAAAAGAAAAGACACTATAATCGCCCTCGACAATATCTATACAGCACTTAACAATCCTGAAAAGGCCAGATATTACAGAGACCTTCTGAAAACTTTATAATAAAATTAGCAAAGCATTAGCTAAATCTTTTTATAAATCTATGTGAATAGCTATTATTGCTTTATAAGTAATAGCCAGAGTAGAATGAGAATAAGGTTTACGGTAGGTACGAGGATTGGACTAGGTTTTGCTATTCTTATCTTTTTATCGCTACTCAATTTTATATTAACCTTTAAAACTGTAACCGAGAGTTCCAGCATTAATAAAGAGATCACAGAAGTTTACAACCCTTCGGTTGATAAGCTGGAAGCTTTGAATCTGATGATCGTTCGATCTAAATTGCTAATCACAAACTGGTTATCTCAACAAAAACAAAATCAGAGTAGTAAAAAATTACTTCCAAAACTTATTTATGAAGATTACCAGGAATTAAGGACAGAGTTAAAAACACTTTCTGAAAACTGGGATGAGCAAGAACAGCAACAATTGGATGAACTTTTTAAAATGATCGATCAATTGTTTCTTTCGCATGAACAAGTGATGAACATGCTCAAAACCTTTGCCGATTATGAAGATGGGCTTACCAAATTCATGGCCGAGGAGATAGTAAATGACGGTATGATTGAAACTCAGACAACTGTGGTATTAGATTTGGTTGAGGAGCTTTCAATGCGCCAGCTTGTACAGACAGAAGAAGTAAGTAAGGATATGTTGGAAAGTTTCCAGTTTTTGAATTTCATTATATCATCAACCGGAATCGGTCTTATTATAATTGGAATATTTGTGGCCATTTTCACTGTGCGCTCTATAGTAGCCCCGGTCCACACACTAAAAAACATGCTTAATTCTCTGGGAAAGGGTATTTTGCCTCAGGAGAAAATTCCACCCAGAGATGATGAAATCGGTGAAATGTGTGTTGCAATGAACCAACTGGTGGATGGTTTGAAAGAAACCGTTGAATTTTCAAGACAAGTGGGTATTGGTAATTTCCATGCACCGTACAAGCCTTTAAGTGATAAAGATACTCTCGGACATGCATTGCTGCAGATGAGAGATGAACTATACGAACTCAAGGAACACCTTGAAGAAAAAGTTAAAGATCGTACTGAGGAAGTCGTAAAGCAAAAAGAAGAAATAGAAAGCCAGTCTAAAGAAATTGAAGCCAAAAATTTAAAACTGGAAGAACTTTATGTAAAAGTTACAGACAGTATTCACTATGCTAAAAGGATACAACAGTCAATCCTCCCTCCTTCCACCCTTATGAGGAAGCACTTGAAAGAATCATTTATTCTTTACAAACCCAAGGATATTGTTTCCGGTGACTTTTATTGGATGGATGCATTTCAAGATAAAATTATGATCGCTGCCGTTGATTGTACAGGTCATGGGGTACCGGGTGCATTTATGTCTATTGTAGGTTATAATAACCTTAATATGGCAGTTAACGTTACAAAAGGTGAGAATGCTGCAATGGTACTAGATCAGCTTAATGAATCTGTAACAAGTACATTGAGGCAAACCCATGATGGAACCACCGCCAAAGACGGAATGGATTTGGCTTTGTGTTCATTTGATTTAAAAAAGAATAGATTAGATTTTGCAGGGGCCTTTAACCCTTTGTATAGAATCAGAAACAATGAGCTTGAAATAGTAAAGGGAAATAAATTTCCTATTGGAATTCATATCCTGCAAGAAGAAAAAGAAGAATTTACCAATCACAGGTTAGATGTAAAATCCGGTGATGTTTATTATATCTTTTCAGACGGTTATGCCGATCAGTTTGGCGGGCCTAAAGGGAAGAAATTTATGTATAGAAGATTTAGAAATCTTTTATTGGATATCCATAAAAAAGACATGGAAGAACAAAGGAAAATCCTTGATGAAACCATAGAAAAATGGATGAGCGACACGAACCAGGAACAATTAGATGATATTCTGGTAATTGGTATTCGTATACCAGCTTGATTTAAATTGAAAAAATTAAATTATATTGGAGCCTTAATATGTGTAGGTACACAGTTTAGTAGTGGTTCTGAGTACTCATAAAATCGTATTTAACCGATGATCGATCTTTACGCTTTATACCAGAGAATGCATGATAACAACATCATGCTAACATTCAAAGGTGAAGTGACATTCGACCTGATTGATTCCATTTTGAAAATTATGGAAGGTCGTTTGGAGCAATTAGAAGATAGTAGAAAAACTAAAAAGAAGGTTTACAACGTTCTGGTAGAATGTTTGCAAAATCTTTGTCATCATATTGATTTTAGTGATTCACAACCCGATCCTAACAAGGATGAGCATGATTACCTTCGTAAAAGTGCAATTCTCATTATTTTCAGCGATGATGACGCTTATCACGTCGCAACCGGAAACTATATTACCGGAGAAAATGTAAATGGATTAAAAGGTTGGTTGGATGAAATCAATTCTACAACAAAAGATGAACTGCGCGCTCTTTATAAGAGGATACTCGACAATGAGAAATTCTCAGAAAAAGGAGGAGGAGGTCTTGGATTTATTGATATAGCAAGAAAATCCGGACAAAAATTGAATTACAAGTTTAAAGAAATCAACGACAAATACTCATTTTTCAGTTTTCAGATAAATATCCCGAAAGCATAAAAGAATTTAGAAATGGATAATTTAATTATAGAAGGAAGCAATCATACACCTGATGTAAATTTCAACGCTGATACTGGTACATTGGCTTTGAAAGGAAGATCTACTCCTGAAAACTCTATAGAATTTTACAGACCTTTGCTGGAATGGTTGGATCAGTACGGTAGTAATTCAAAGACTGAGAAAACTACTCTGAAAATTCAATTAGAGTATTTTAACACAAGTTCTTCAAAATGTATTCTTGATATTTTCAAAAAAGTCAATGCTTTGTTTAAGGATGGATTAAACGTGAGTATCAATTGGTATTACGAAGAAGAAGACGAGGATATGCAAGAAGCTGGTGAAGACTACAGCGATCTATTAGATGTCCCATTTGAGATTATTGAACTAGAAGAGGAATAATTTATGGCAAAAAGGCATGTTTTCGAAAAAGAAACTGCCATATTAGAACACATTCAGGAATTTCTAGAAAAGGATGGTGTTTCTAAGGATGAATATAAGGAGGAACTTCTTCAGATTAAAAACTACTATGAAGATCTTCTGGATCAGGGCATGCTCATTACTAAAGTCAGCGACAGACTTCAGAATAAGCTTAACAATCTAAATGGTAAACTTCAGGATAAAAATGTAGAGCTTCAAAATACAATAGACGAGCTCACTAAGGCCAGAGTTGGACGAAAAGCAACTACTATTGTGCTTTTGGTTGCAGTAGCTCTATTCTTAATTTCAGAAGGTGTTTTGGAACCTCAAATAGAAGCCCAGATCGGGGATAATATTTGGCTTGGATTATTATTTAAAGGTTTGATAGCTCTATTACTAAAACCCATCGAAACTCTGACTGAGAAATATTTAATGAACCAGGCATTAAAAGGAAATCAGAAACCCGCGGAAACAGAAAGCAATTCAAAAAATTAAGCCGGTCTTATTTCATTATTTGTAAAAACGGGTACAAGTCTGCTTTTATTAATTTGAGAACAATATTCAAGATCTTTTTGAATATCTGTGTGCTTAGCAAGGCGTTTGGCATGAGCTGAATTTTTTATGACATTATAGATGTTATTTTCATTCTTTTTGTAGAAATCAAAGCACATCAGCGCTTCATCCCCATCTAATCCAAAATTGGATTCAATTAGGTGCGAAATTATCATCCCGGCAAAAAGCGAGTCTTCCGAATTTGGCCGTCCTTTCCATCCAGCACAAAATAAAAGTACTTCGGAATTTCCATTTTTTAATTTATCGGCAACTGCTTGAGCATTTATAAAAGACCCTATATAAATATTTTTAGAAGACGAAGATTTTATAAGTGCTTTGGTGCCATTGGTAGTAGTCATCGCTATTTTCTTACCCTTTACCCCAAAATCTATATAATCATAAGGAGAATTACCTAAATCGAAGTCTTCAACTTTTTTTCCCTCCCTTTCTCCGGCAATTAAATACCCCTCTGATTTCATAATCCTGCATTTATCAAGATCATCAAATGCTTTAATATGCTCTGCACCCTCCATAAAAGCACTAAGCATACAAGAAGTAGCTCTTAGAATATCAATTATAACTACTTGTTTTTCACTAATATCGCCATGATGCGCAATTAAGTCTGTGCTGAGGCATACCGAAACTGATGACATATTAGATAAATGGTAATTTAACAATCTCTGCTTTGAGGGATCTGTTTCTCACTTTTATGAATATTTCTGTTCCTGCCTTATGTTTACCAAAAGGTATATAGCCCATTCCAATTCCGCAATTCAATACCGGTGATTGACTGCCTGAGGTCACCTGGCCAACAATTTCATTTTCTATTTCAATGTCATATCCATGTCTCGGAATCCCCCGTTCAAGCATTTTAAATCCAACCAGTTTACGTTTTAATCCTTCCGCTTTTTGCTTTAGAATTAATTCACTTGCCACAAAATTGGTATCCGGTTTAGTAATCCAACCCAGGCCTGCTTCCAGTGGACTTGTAGAGTCATTAATGTCATTGCCATACAAGCAAAATCCCATTTCAAGACGCAAGGTATCACGCGCCCCTAATCCTATCGGCGCAATTTGAAAATTTTGCCCGGCCTGCATTATAGCATCCCATACCTCTTTGGCATCTTCATTCTTAACATAAATTTCAAATCCTCCCGAACCTGTATATCCGGTTGCTGAAATTATAACGTCCGATTTTTTGGCAAATTCATCAATTCTAAAATTGTAATAGGGAATCTCACGTAGGTCAACTGAACATAGCTTTTGGAGTACTTCTATTGCTTTTGGGCCCTGAACAGCAAAAAGTGAATAATCATCAGACCTATTACTCATTTTTGCTCCAAATTGCTTGTTCAAATCAACTAGTCGGTTCCAGTCTTTTTCAATATTGCTTGCATTTACAACCAGCATATAACTTGATTCAGAAATTCTGTAGACCAGCAAATCATCAACGATACCACCATGATCATTAGGTAAACATGAGTATTGAACTTTGCCATCGCTAAGTTTTGAAACATCATTGCTCGTTGCATATTGAACAAGGTCAAAGGCTGAATCTCCTTCAATCCAAAATTCCCCCATATGAGAGACGTCAAAAATACCTACTCCCTCTCTAACCTTCATATGTTCTTCAATATCGGATGAATACCTCACGGGCATTTCATATCCCGCAAACTCAATTAGCTTAGCACCTAAATTTTTATGAGTGTCGTAAAGTGTTATTTTTTTTATACCCATTTATTAAAAAATATCTAATTGTGAATCGGGAAGTAATTTAAAACTTTTTCTGTGGTATGAACAAGTACCAAATTCCCGAATTGCTTTTCGGTGTTCAATTGTAGGATACCCCTTGTTTTTTTTCCAGTTATAAACTTCAAATTCATTGTGAATTGATTCCATAAATCTGTCTCTGGCACATTTAGCTAAAATAGAAGCTGCTGCTATGCTCGCAAATTTAGAATCCCCTTTTATAATGGTTTTAAATGGAATATCGCAGTAATTATGGAATTGATTTCCATCGACAAGAATCAATTCAACTTTAGAGTTTAATGTATCGAGACATTTATGCATAGCCCTAATTGAAGCTTTTAAAATGTTTAATTCATCAATTTCATAATTGTCACACATTTCAATAGCAAAATATTCAGCACAATCTTTTATTTCTTCTTCTAAACGATACCGCTCTTTTTCACTTAGTTTCTTGGAATCGTTTAGACCCGCTATTTCAATATCAGGTTTTAAAATAACTGCAGCGGCAAAAACCGGACCGGCCAGGCAACCTCTGCCCGCTTCATCAAGTCCAACTTCAATTTGATTTTTGGAAAATGAGTAACTGAGGCTCAAATTTTCAGTTTAATCTTCAAATTGTCCACTGATTTGTAAGCTGTTAAATCATAATGACAAGGTACTACAGACACATAATTGTTGGCAATGGCCCATTCATCCGTTTCCTCACTTAGGTCATTATTTATAAATCTACCGGTTAACCAGAAATAGGTTTGGCCCTGTGGATCAACTCTTTCATCGAATGCTTCCTTCCATTTAGCGATTGCCTGTCTGCTAATTCTCAAGCCCTTAATGCTTTCTTTTTTCTCGGGTGGGAAATTTACATTTAATGCGACACCTTCTTCCAGGCCATTCTTTAAAACATATTCAGCAATGCGGTAAATATACTTTCGTACGTGTTCAAAACTGGCTTCATGGCTGTAATCACACAATGAAAATCCAATGGCTGGAAGGCCTTCTATGGCCGCCTCTATTGCCGCAGACATGGTGCCCGAATACAATACACTAACAGAGGTATTGCTGCCATGGTTAACGCCGCTGACAACCAAATCGGGATTTCTATCATTTAGAATGTGATGTTTAGCCAGTTTAATGCAATCGGCCGGAGTACCTGAACATTCATATGCAGGGACACCCTCAAATATATTTGATTTGACCAGTCTTAAGGTTTCTCCTATTGTAATGGCATGTCCCATGCCCGATTGGGGGCTGTTCGGAGCAACGACAATGACCTCTCCCAACTTCTTCATTTCTTCTACCAATACTCTTATTCCTGGAGCAGTAATTCCATCATCGTTGGAAATTAATATTAATGGTTTGTTTGCCATTTTATTTTAGTGAGTTGTAATATTCTGTAATAACACTAAGTCCTTTTCTGGTATTATAAAGTATTTTTTTCTCCTTAATAAACTGTTTTATTTCGTCTTGTTTATCGTTCATCAATCGATACAAATCTTTTTTCTTTTCCTTGTATAGGATTACATTTTGATTTTTGCTATTGTGATTAAAAAAATAGAAATGATAATTGATAACCCTTCTCGTAACATAGTTTGAGGCTGAGTTCGCATACATATTATAGTATGGGTCATTGGTTAGAAATGGATCGTTGATCATTCTGGTTTCATAAGAAATATATTCCCTTGCCAAAAGCGAAAGATTCCCAACTACCAATACTTCAAAAAACATTTCCGGCTTATAGCTGGAATACGGACTGTATTCAAGGGATCTAAAATACCTGTTTGCTTTAATTAATTCATCGTAAAAATAGAAGGAGATGATTTTATTGGGCGAAAGAGTGATCATCTTGTTTGAATACCTGTACTGTAAAATATTTTCTTCGATGTTGTATTTTACAACTCCCCTTAAAGTGTCATTGGTTTTTAATACGATTGTCCCCTCATGCCATATGTCGGTGCTGAGCTCCTGAGATTTACCAGAATTAACAACAGAGATTATAATTAATATAATTAAAAAAAACCTATTCATTTTTCAGGATCTCATGACCCATCTTATCTCGTTTTGTTTTAAGATAATTTTGATTGTGTGGGTTCGGGCAAACTTCAATTGCTACCTTTTCTACAATTTCTAAGCCATAGCCCATTAATCCGGCTCTTTTATTTGGATTATTGCTGATTAAACGCATTTTACGAATCCCAAGGTCTCGCAATATTTGTGCTCCTACGCCATAATCCCTTTGATCCATATCAAATCCCAGTTTTAGATTGGCTTCCACAGTATCAAGGCCTTCTTCCTGTAGTTTATATGCTTTTAGTTTGTTTAATAAGCCAATTCCCCGGCCTTCCTGATTCATATACAAAACCACGCCTTTCCCATTCTTGGCCACCATTTTCAAAGCAGATTGTAACTGATCTCCGCAATCGCAACGTAAGGAACCAAAAATATCACCAGTGACACAGGAAGAATGAACTCTTACAAGCACTTCCTCATTTTTGTCCCAATTTCCCTTGGTCATTGCCAAATGAATTTCCCCGGAATTAATTTGTTTATAAGCTACCATGAGAAAATCACCGTATTTTGTTGGCATATTAACTTCAATCTCTTTTTTAATCAGGCTTTCTTTTTTAATTCTATAGGCAATAAGATCCTGAATAGTAACCAGTTTCAAGTCAAATTTATCTGCCACTTCTCTCAAATCAGGCAATCTGGCCATTGTACCGTCTTCATTCATAATTTCAACAAGTACCCCTGCTGGTTTAAATCCGGCTAATCTGGCAAAATCAATGGATGCTTCTGTATGACCTGTTCGCCGTAAAACCCCTCCTGATTTTGCTTTTAATGGAAATATGTGTCCGGGCCTTCCTAAATCTTTTGGTGTGGTGGAATCATCAACCAAAGCCATGATGGTTTTGGATCTATCGCTTGCAGATATGCCAGTAGTACAACCATGGCCAAGCAAATCAACAGAAACCGTAAATGGAGTGGCATGCAATGCTGTATTCTTACCTACCATTAATTCAAGTTCCAGTTCATCGCAGCGTTCCTCAATTAATGGAGCACAAATTAAGCCTCTACCATGAGTGGCCATAAAATTGACGATCTCTGGAGTTATTGCTTCAGCTGCACAAATAAAGTCACCCTCATTTTCGCGATCTTCATCATCGACGACTATTATCACTTCACCATTTTTAATAGCCTGAATGGCATCTTCTATAGTATCTAATTTGATTTTTTCTGAATTCATCTTCTATATTGAATTATACAAAAGTAAGTTTAGCTTAAAAACCTCACAAACATTACACAGAATTTGACTGAATAGTTTTATTCGCGTATGACAATTGTTGCCAAAATAAGCTGTGAAAGAAGGCAAAAAACATTACTCCGATTTGTCTTGATAAATAATTCTCCGTAAGGAAAGACATGATTATCAGTGATAAATAAGCCAGGTAAATTGCATCTTTAGATTTAAACGCCAGGACTACCGGATAGGCAATAACAATAATAAAAATAAATAGACCAACCATCCCTGCACTTAGTAATAAGTTCAAATATTGATTGTGTTCATTGAAGCCATGGTTTATCCCAAATTTAAAATCATACGCCATGTAAGCATTGAGTCTTGCATCTTTCTCATCACCAATTCCAACACCAAAAACTGGATTTTTCTTTATCACCTCCAGGTTTATTTTTGCCAGTGCAATTCGCATATTTAAACTTCCCCATTTGCCCTTATTATTTTCCGGATCCATACCATAGTGTTCAATGGATATTTTTTCATTTAATCCCAAGCGTTCTTTGAATCGCTTATGATCTGACAAAACCCAAACTGACACAAGACCTATCAATAATAAAGGCAAGATAATTTTTAAAGCGCGATTGAATCCTATTCTGACAAAGATGAATACTATCAATGAAAGGAGAAAGGCCAAAATTATCATTTTGACAGTAAGACTAAACAACACAAAGATTAAGAATGATATCCAGAGTAAATTCAAAATATTTACTGATAATTTTTTGAATTTATTATCTATACTAATGTCCAAAACGATAATTATTGCCATCGCAACCTGAATGGCCATGTAAGTAGCGTGCATTCCAATAAAATGAACCAGGCTGTGATACATATAGAAGGGAAACACTATTTGCTTAAATTCATTGTACTGATAATTTTGAATGAATACCATCAGGTATGAAAAAAGCATATAAACTGTAATTCCTAAAGCATATGCCTTTAGTAAGGATTTAAAATTCTTTTTACTCAAAGGACTAATTGTCAATATAAAAAATGGAATTAACAGAAGTCCCAATTTGGTTTCCAGTAGGCGAAAGGCAGAATTAATATTTTCAGAATATAGAATTCCGAATGCCCACCATAAAAAAATAGAAGAGAACAGAGTAAGAGATATTTTATTCTCTTTTAATGAAAAATCTTTATTTATAAAGATCTTTCCGAGAGAAAAAATCAGGAACAGAATTGTACTGTATGATAAAATATTCTGAAGAAAAAAAGGACTTATTGGTAAGGTTAGAGCTATTACAAAAAGTGATAATAGATAGCCTTTATCAATATATCCTTCTATTTTTCTAAAAGGCGTTTGGACCACCTTTGAAAATTAATAGAAACGATTTGAAAATAATACCAATATCCATTAAAACATTTCTGCGCTTGACATATACCAAATCCATGCGCAATCTGTTTTTCATATCGTAATCTGTTGCAGTCTCTCCTCGAAAACCTTTAATTTGAGCTAAACCTGTTAAGCCGGGTTTGCTTTCATATCTTTTCAAATAAGACCCGATTTTTTCCGAATACTCATCATCCAGAGGAATAGGATGTGGCCTTGGGCCTACCAATGACATATCTCCATTCAAAATATTAAAAATTTGAGGCAGTTCATCTAAACTGGTTTTTCTAAGCAATTTGCCTATTCCTGTAATTCTGGAATCGTTCTTTTTAGCTTGTTGAAATTGCTGCTCGCAAGGGTAATACATTGTTCTGAATTTCAAACAATAAAATTTCTTTCCCTTGTAGCCATTTCTCAATTGCCTAAAAAATACAGGGCCTTTAGAATCGATTGAAATTAATATTGCAATTAATGGAAGAATAAACCAGCCAATAGTAATGATAAAAAGTAGTGATAGAATGAAATCAATAGCTCTTTTAAGCTTATCAGAATAAATAACATTATTTTCTGTAGTATCCCACCGTTTGGCGTAAATACGAGGAGCTTGATTTAAATCTATATTAAGCGACAGGCGTTTTCCCATTTTTTATGAATTCACTATATGCTTGTACAATCCATTTTTAAAAAACCCTAAAAAATTAATACATCAATGACATATTATATACGGATATTTAATTGTGTTATTGTATAAAGCAAGAATAATTGTAATGAACTATCAACCTAAAAGGAATGCAATATTATTTAATCAATCGCTTTTTATTAAATAATAATCAATTTTCTTTATTTCGCGCTTCAATTGATTTCATCTAAAAATTCCTCTTTATCAAAGAATTCAAAAAATATAAACTCTTTTTACCGGAATACGCCAATGTAGATTACAACTCTGCTTCAAATATTATAATTGAAAACGCTAAAATGAAAAAAAGTTTTGGAGTATCAGCATTAGCTGTTCATGGTCTCATTACTTCATTAGAAGATCAAGAATTAAGAAATTTGATACACAAAATTGATTTAATAGTTCCTGATGGTCAACCAATTAGGTGGGCATTGAATAGCATTTATAAATTAGGTATGAAAGACCGCGTTTACGGACCGGACCTTACATTGGAAGTATTAAAAAAAGCCAATGCTCTTTCTATGAAAATTTATCTTTATGGAAGCACAAAAGAAACTTTAAATAAATTTAGATTATTTATTGAAAATGCTTTTCCTGACATAATAATTTCAGGAATTCATATCGACAGATTTCGCGAAGCCAGCCCCCAAGAGGATATAGAGGATATTCAAAAAATAAATGAATCAGGCGCGAATATAGTATTAGTAGGCAGAGGGTGTCCCCGACAGGAAAAATGGGTGGCCAATCATAAAGGGAAAATAAATGCAGCTATGATGGCTGTTGGTGCAGCATTTGATTTTCATGCAGGGACATTAAATCAAGCTCCGAAATGGATGCAAGATTCTGGTTTGGAATGGTTATTTAGATTAATTCAGGAACCTAAAAGATTATGGCGAAGATATCTGATTACTAATACAAAATTTATTTTCTTTTTTCTCAATTACAGATTATTTAAAAAGACACCTATTCAATGAGAACAATATTAATAACAGGATCGGCAGGACTAATTGGAAGTGAAGTAGTTACGTATTTTGCAGAAAAAGGAATAAAAATTGTTGGTATAGATAACAACATGAGAGCCGATTTTTTTGGTGATTCAGGCGATACTACCTGGAATGCACATCGGTTGGAATCCATTTTTAAAAATTACGAACATCATAATATCGATATCAGAGATAGAAAAATGCTTTCTGAATTTGTGTTAAAAATAAAACCGGATGCTGTAATCCATGCAGCAGCACAACCAAGTCATGATTTGGCAGCGAGTCGCCCATTTGATGATTTTGATGTCAATGCAGTTGGTACATTAAATTTATTGGAAAGTATAAGATTGTATTCGACCGATGTCCCATTTGTGCATATGTCTACCAACAAAGTTTACGGAGACGCTCCAAATAATATTGATCTCATTGAGCTAGATAAAAGATGGGACTACAATGATTCTCAATACAAAAATGGAATTAAGGAAAGTTTTTCCATCGATCAATCCAAACATTCGATTTTTGGTGCCTCGAAAGTAGCAGCAGACATTATGGTTCAGGAGTATGGCAGATACTTTGGTATGCCAACCTGCTGTTTAAGAGGTGGTTGTCTAACTGGTCCAAACCATAGTGGCGTTGAACTACACGGCTTTCTAAGCTATTTAATAAAATGTAATTTGATTGAGAAAGAGTATATTATTTTTGGTTATAAAGGAAAACAAGTAAGAGATAATATTCATTCATACGACGTAGCGACATTTATAGATGAATTTTTGACTTCACCTCGTGAAGCTGAAGTATACAATATAGGAGGTGGTAGAGATAATTCTATTTCTATTCTTGAAGCATTTGATTTAATTTCTTCTATTTCCGGAAAAAAAATGAAATATCGGTACGATGAAAACAACAGGATTGGTGACCATATTTGCTATATTTCCGATTTATCAAAAATGAAAGAACATTACCCGAATTGGAATATTACCAAAGACCTCAAAACTACATTTGTTGAAATAGCTGAAGCTTGGGAAAAAAGAATTGCTAAGTCTTAATAGATTGTGGTTCGCTATCTTCAAAACGAGCAACTGTTAGTGCAATAAACCAGTAATAAATAAATATAAACGAGTTGTCCACCAATAATAAGGGTATGCTGTAAAGAAATATTTGAATACCCATTTTCGTTCTTATATATGAAGAATAAAACAAGATAAAAAGTGACAAACTGCCGATCAACCCATAATCGAATCTGATTTTTAATATGTCATTATGGGGGTTTACAAACTCTCTTTTTTCTGCTCCCCAATCAGGTCTTATTATGTCATGTGTAAATACATCCGCTTGACCGGGGCCATATCCAAAAAGATATTGAAGTAGTTCACTTTGATCAATATGTGTTTTTAAATAACTAATAAAAACTTCTCTACCCATTAAAAAACGATTCAATGAATCTTGGGAGTCCATTCCAATCATTTCAAGAAACCATTTTGCGAAAGTGTCAAGGTTGGAACCAATAGCATAAAATATAAAGAAGTATATCGCCAAAATTAGGGCCAATAAGTATTTATTTTTATCAATATTTAAAGGATTGATCAAAAGATAATAAGTAGCCATCGCGGGAACTATACCCAAAATTATACTTCTTTTGCCGGACATGAGTATCAGTAAAGCGGCGGGAATGGCCCACAAAAACATTTTTCTGTAAATAAAAAAAAGAAAAAAACATCCCAGAATTACGCCGTTGTGAAATTCTGAAGACATATTATAATTTGATCTGACAAAATTGAAAGACCAATCGAATTCAAGGTCAATTCCAACCCAGGCGAAATATGAAATTACGGAAGCAATAAAAAGCCATTTAATATGATTTTCATTAAAGGACATTTTCATTACAAATACTATGATCGGACTTAAAATGATTAAAATATCTCTGATAAATGCTTTGTAATTGATCGATTCATAATTCAAAAGCAGTCCTACCAGCATCAAGGTTAAATAAAGAATCAGAGAGAAGACCATATTGGGTTCAAATCTTAACCCCTTCTCTTTTTTAGTGGTAAAAAGATTCTCAAATAAAAAAAGAGCTAACATTATTACAGGTATAAAATAAATGAGTTTGGCTCTGTCAAAAGCATGATATGCAATTAAAGATGGAATCAATAGAATATAAAGAAAGAAGGAAGATCGGTTGATATTGATTCCTGAAACAACTAATTGATTAGATGAAATCTCTTTGGACATATTCGTTATTGATAAACTAAAATACGCTGATCAGAAACAATAATTGTAAATTAGCTTCGTATCGATCTATATTTGCCGCAAAGTAAAGAATTCATGTCAAATCAGGATAGCAATCAAATTAACTTACTCAAAGTAATTAAATGGCTGGTAGTTTCAATTAGGGCAAATTTCAAGACTCTTTTGGTTATTAATGTACTTCTTGCCGTCCTTTTTGTTTCTGCAAAACTCTATATTCCAAAGTCTTATGAAGGAAGTTTGATAGTAAAATCAAATATTATTGAATATCATTTTATCTCTGAAATTTTAACACCCTTGAATCATCATATAGATGATAGAAAACCTCAAAGCATTGCTAAAACATTAAATATTCCTGCGGAATTGGCACAATCTTTTGGAGGATATCAAATTACGAGTCTTATAGATGAGGAATACGTGACAAAAAGGAAAATTACCATCAATGAAAATCTTACGGAATACGAAAAAGATCAGGTTTTTGAATTGAGATTAAGGTCATCAGATAAAAATAAATTGCCAGTTTTGAAAGATGCATTGCTAAACTATTTACGCAGTCAGGAATACATAAAAAAAAGACAGGAATTTTTCTTAGAAAGACAAAAAGATATCAAGCAACTCTACGAAAATGATATTAATAGTATGTCGAAAATAAAAGAAAGTTTTGCAAAAGATGGATTTGACCCAAATGTTGCAGGAAATGACTTGATTATTCAGGGATTAGGTGATTTCTATTTCGGCAGTATGAGGATTTATGAAAATTATGTGAAGGCCTGGTACCTAACTGAATTCAACAATTCATTTGAAGAATTAAGTAAGCTGGAAATTTATGACAAACACGTTTATCCCCGTTGGACACCTTTTATTATCGCTTTTGTAATAGCTGGCTCAATAATAAGTTTTGTCTTTTTATTAATCATTGAGTTAAATAGGTCACTTAAAAAGATCGATTAAATTCAATCAAAATGATTTTTTTTGTAATGGCTGAGCTTTTCCAATTCCTGAGAACTTCCCAGCACAATCATGGTCTGCCCTTCAATTAATGATTTTCCTGCTTGTGGATTTAGAGTAAAACCAAACTGATCCTTGATGGCAATTACGGTCGCGCCCGTTTTTTTACGAATATCCAGTTCGCCTATGCTTTTATTTCTCCATTCATCTTTTAATTGATAATAGTTAATATTATCAAGTCGCAAGGAATCCTGCCCTATTCCATTCATCATTTCAATAAATTCCACAACATCGGGTTTAGTCACAAGTGTGGCCATATGCCTTCCTCCCACCGCATCGGGCATAACCACTTTATTGGCTCCGGCTCTTATGAGTTTGCTTTCAGATGTTTCTTCCGAAGCCCGTGAAATTATATTGACACTAGGATTCAATTGACGCGCGGTTAAGGTTACAAACACGTTATCCGAATCTTTAGGCATGGTAGAAATCAATGCTCTGGCATTTTCAATTCCTGCATTTTTCAAAGTTTCATCGTGAGTTGCATCTCCTTTGATAAAGAAAATTTCAGGGTTATTTTTTAACTCTTCATTTTCAATAACGTTTTCATTGCTGTCGATAATAACAACGGTATGTTTTCCTGCAAGCAATTCTTCACAAGCCTTGCTTCCATTTCTACCAAAACCGCAGACGATCACATGTCCTTTTAAATTCCTCATTTTTCGCAGAATTTTATAATTAGTGAGCATTTGCCTAATCTCACCCTCAAATACATAGGTCGAAATTACAGAAAGTATGTAGGCAAAAATACCCAGATTGAAAAAAATATATACAGCCGTAAACATTCTTCCGGCTTGTGAAAGAGGTTGAACTTCTTTGTACCCCACCGTAGAGATCGTAATAACCGTCATATAAAATGCATCGCTGAGATTATACCCCTCAATAAGCATAAATCCCAGAATCCCGGTTGTTAAGCTTGCAATCACTACTATAATAGCTGTCACAAGTTTAAAATAATTGTATCGTCGTATTATCATTAGGAAATCACATTACCCAATTCACCTGATATATGTTTCTCGATTTTTTTAAGCTCATTAAAATATTTTAAAACTTTCATATAGTTTTCCTCAGCTTCCCCGCTTTCACTCATTTTTTTGAGTTCATATCTAGCCGATTCCTTTAATTCTCTGACTTTGTTCCATTTCAACCGATGAATGTCTGAGTATAATTTATTTACTAAATCATGATCGGCAGGTGGAACAAAAATATTTTGCTTTTCCCAATTATCGCTAACAGAATACTTTTCTGAAATGATATTTATCACAGTTTCTCTTAATTCTTCAAATTCTTCATTGTTTAAAAAATCCTTCACTTCCGGAAACGCTTCTTTATCCTCAAATTGTTTATAAACCTGGAGTACCTTGTTATATTTTTGATTTTTAAATTCAACATCTGAAATAGAATTGAGAAGGTATTTACCAAGACTAACATTGTCGGGCTCTATAAAAATATTGGAAAAGTTTAAGAGGTATTTGAGCACCTCCATCTCATTGATTTCAGACTCCGTTTCTCTTTTAATATTAACTTTTTGCTTTACATCATCATGTGGAGTGGATAGCTCCGAATCTCTTGCGTTTTGTTGAGAATAACCTTTTTTGTACTTATCTCTGTTTTGATTGAATACTTTTTTGTTGTATTCGGAGACCAGTACCTGTTCATCAATATCCAGTAATTCACTACATGCTTTAAAATATACCGAACGAGTGATGGCATCGGGTATCAAAGCAATAATTTCTACTATTTCGCGGATAAGTTCAGCTTTTTTAAATGGTTCTCCCTGTATTGATTCAAGTTGAACCTTTGTTTTGAAGCTGAGGAAATCCTGCTTATTTCGGGTCAGGAAGTCTTTAAAATCAACACCGCCTTTTTGCTTGACAAATGAATCCGGATCCATCCCTTCGGGAAGGGTTACTACTTTTAAATTCATCCCTGCCTTAAGCACCAATCGCAAACCTCTTTCAGAAGCCTTAAGTCCGGCTTCATCCCCATCAAAAATCAGAGTGATATTTTTAGTGAATCGACGAATGACCTTTACCTGTTCTTCAGTAAGCGACGTGCCGCTTGATGCAATAACATTTTCTATTCCGGCCTGATTTAGCGATATAACATCTGTATAACCTTCAACCAGGATGCATTCATCTTCATTGCGTATGGCATTTTTAGCAAAATAAAATCCATAGAGCTCTTTGCTTTTATTATAAACAGGTGTCTCCGGTGAGTTGATGTATTTGGGTTGATTTTTATCATTACCCAAAATTCTCGCACCAAAACCAATTACTTTCCCAATCAAGTTGTGGATAGGAAATATTACCCTTCCACGATAGCGATCGTAAACCTTTCCATCTTTTACAATAATTAAACCGGCTTTTTCTAGGATTTCTCTTGAAAATTGTTTGGATTCGGCTTCCTTGAGAAATGTATCCCAATTTGTTTGTGAATATCCCAACTCAAATTTTTCAATTGTTTGAGATGTAAACCCGCGTTCTTTAAAATAGGAAAGCCCAATCGCCTTGCCACTTTCAGAATTCTTTAATTGATTAATAAAGTAATCTCTAGCGAAATTCAAAGCAATGTGCAAACTTTCGATTTCACTTGCCTTTTGTTTTTCTTCGTGACTGGGTTCGCTTTCCTCTAATTCAATGCCGTATTTTTTGGCTAAATATCTTATGGCTTCAAGATAGCTTAGCCGTTCATGCTCCATAATAAAGGTGATAGAATCTCCGGCTTTCCCTGAACTGAAATCCTTGAATATTCCCTTGCCCGGAGAAACCGAAAACGATGGCGTTTTTTCATCCTGAAATGGTGAAAGACCAAACCAATTCTGCCCTTTTTTCTTCAGATTGACAAAATCGCCGATAACATCAAGAATATCAACGACTTCCTTTACTTTGCGAATGGAATCCTGACTTATGGCCATAGAGTATTCAAAGATAGTGTTTGATTGATAATCTCATATAGCTTTTTTGTGGATTAA